>NZ_JBEPBI010000073.1:0-37037 GCF_040299045.1 Streptomyces sp. NPDC001027 | reverse complement strand
CGCCAACCAGGCAACGGCTGAACAAGTGAACCTGAAACCACGTCAACCCGCCCTGACCAGCTAGTCAGCACCTCCCGCGCAGCGGGGGAACCTCAGATCGCCAGCCGGATCAGTGCCTGTGCGTCCGTGCCCGCTGACAGCAGGACTGTCACGGTGCGGGCAGCGTCAGCCGGCGGCCGCTTCAGCGCGTGCTTGATCAGCGCTTCCGCCGCGTGCGGGCTTGTGTCGCCGAGGAGCTGGACGAGATCCGCGATGTGAGCGCCCTCGCGGGTGGCGGCTTGACCGAGCAGGATGTCGGCTCCGTCGTGCGGTGGTGCTCCCTCCTCGAGGGCCAGAGCGGGCAGGAACTCGGCGGTGCGCCGGGCGAGCGGGGCGAGGCCGTCAGGCGGCAGCGTCTGCCCGAGCAGGCGCAGCACTTCGGCGACCGCCGCATGGGACCAGGTCACCAGATGCGTCAGCAACTGCCAGAGCAGCTCGCCACGGTGATGCACGAAGGGCTCCAGGACCTGGCGCAGCCCGGCGCCGTCAGCAGCGTCGGCGACCAGGAGGGCGACGGTCTCGGCAACGCCCGCCACTTCCTGCCACCGCGAGGCGTGGTCCAAGAGCAGCGCCGCCAGAGCGCTCTTCCCGGCGTCGGCGAGCTGCCGGTGTAACGCGGCGATCGCCTGGGGCTTGCGGAAAGCAGCAGCGCCCAGAGTCACATCGAGGTAGTGGATCGCCTCGGGCAGTTCTTCGAGCTGGCCGAGAAGGGTGAGCACGTCTCGGGGACTGCGGTGCGTGGCCGCGTCGCGGACGAGGCCGTCGGCCTCGTGACGTCGGCCATCCG
Source organism: Streptomyces sp. NPDC001027 (assembly GCF_040299045.1). NCBI lineage: Bacteria > Bacillati > Actinomycetota > Actinomycetes > Kitasatosporales > Streptomycetaceae > Streptomyces > Streptomyces sp. NPDC001027. Next base: position 36,211 of record NZ_JBEPBI010000073.1, on the reverse strand, counting down.
CCTCGAGGACCGTGAGCAGTGCCACGACATCCTTGACGGGCCTTCTGCGCACGGCGGCATCCAGCAGGCGTGCCGCGTAGACCCGTAAATCCTGCTGCAGCAGATAGCGCACCAGCGTGCTGACATCGCCCACAGCGGCGGCATCGAAGACGAGGCCGATGTCTGTCAGCGCCTCACTGCGCTCAAGTGCGCGCAGCAACTCCACCACGGACGCGGCCGGCTGCTCCGCCGCATACCTGAGCAGCTGCTCCTTGTACCGCCAGTAGCCGGCCTCACCGAGCGCCTGCAGCAGAGTGCAGATCTCCACGGCAGGCCGCGAGGCGGCCGTGTCCAGGATCAGTGCCAGGGCCTGGCTGTCGCCCCGGTCGCCGAGGTCCGCCAGCAGATCCGCCAGCTCCTCCTCCGACCCGAACAGCGCCGCCTGCAACACGTCATCGCTGACCCCCGCGTCCTCGGGCTGCCCACCGCCCTGCCCGGGCACGGCGCCGACAAGAGCCTCCTCCTCGGACATCTCCCGGTGCGCCCGGTGCACGGCCGCACCGGCCTCATCGAGCACCGCCCGCCGCGCCTCCTCCTCCCGCAGCGCGTCACGCTCCGCCCGCACCTGCTGCAGGGTCGCCGTCACCACGGACAACTCCTGCGCCACAGCCTGGCCGCCCGCGACCTCCGCCTGCAGCTGCTCCTGCGCCTCCGCGAGCTCCCGACGCGCCCCCGCCAGCCGCAGCTCCGCCTGCCGGTTCAACGCCTGCGCCTGCGCCAGCGCCTGCCGCACAGACATGATCTCCGCCCGCCGTGCCGCCACCTCCAGCACCGCTGACGTCCGGGCTTCCTCCAACGCCGCCCGCGTCCGCTCAAGCCGGACCGCCCTACGCTCGCCCTCCTGGCGCTCCCGCGCCGCCGACGCCCTCTGCGCCGCCTCCCGGTGCCGCGCCCGGTGCAGCAGCCGGTGCGCCAGCACCAGCTCCGCCCGCAGCTCCTGCTGGATGCGCCCCACCCGCTCACACTCCAGCCGGTAGGCCTGGCACGCCTGCTCAGCCATGAACAGCTCATACAACGACGACCCTGTGGCCTTCAGCGCAGCCAGATGTGCCGCCCGGACCGCCATCTGCTCATCGAGGCCGAACTCCGTCCCGGTGACCTCCGCGGCGAACTTCATGAGCTGATCGAGCTCCGCAAAGGTCGGCACCTTCGTCGCACGCGAGACCCGCGACACCGTCGCCGTGCTGTACCCGGCTCCCAGAGCACCACCGATCTCCCGGAAGCCGTACCCGTGTCCTTTCAACGGGTCGAACACCAAACGCCGCAGCAGCACAGCCAGCTCCTGGCTCTGCGAGGGCGCAGAATCATCGAGCTGCGGCGGACGCCCCACGCCGCGGACCTCGAGTTCCTTGCCAGGCCCTGCGTCCGACACCTCGCTCACGTCGCACCTTCCCCCGCTCCACCCGGGCAGCCCGCTCCTGCAGTCACCGGGATCCCTGACAACCAGACGACAGCCACACGCGGCAGATCAGGGAGACCCAGCATGCTGGACATCCGCCCGCTCGCGCGCCGTTTCCCCAATGCCGCCCCGCCGAGCCCCGCCCTCACCACAGGGCCCGTGCACCGGGGGCAGGCACAAGGCTGGCCCGCCCCCGGCTACGGATCACGGTCCCGACGGCGGCGTCCCGCCACCACCCGGACCGAACAGCACCTCCAGCACCGCCTTCATCGCAGCACGCCCCCCGGGGCGGGAGGCAGCAAAGAAGATCAGGATCAGGCCGACCAACGGCAGCAGATACTCCACCGGCACATACCCACTGACACCGGGAGGCTGCTGCACGGTGACCGGAGCCTGCTCCTGAGACGGGGACGGCGACGGCTGCACCTGCACCGTTCCCATAGGTGCAGAGTGCACGCCGGCCTGCGGAGCCGACGCCCCGCTCACCTGCTCCACAGACCACGAGACGGCCTCCGGCTGCGCAACCGGAGCGAACGCCACCACAGCCACTGTCAGGGCGGCGACGGAAAGCTCCACGACAGTCCGAGCCGGCCGGCCCGCCCATCCCAGCCCCCGCCTGCCCGTAAAGAAACGAAACATTGAAACCCCCTTCAAAGCCATGCTCGCGAAAAAGCCTTAAGGGAATTCTGGAGGCCCGGATTTTGTCTCGAAAGAGGAAATAAAGATCTCACGCGGCGAAACAAATATGACCCTGGAAGGGGCTCGTTGCTCGATCTGCAACCGAAGTGAGCACTAGCTCAAGCGACTGTCGCTCGAAGTTGTTGCACGACCAGGTACAACACTCTGACCTCATTTTTTATCGGCACCCCCTTCTTGAAGCCGCGGCGTCGGAGCTGCGGCGCGCGGGGTCTGCGAAGGACTCCGAGACTCTGTGGCACAGCAGGAACATTCCACACTCGTCGCGCGGGAGCGGATAGTCCTTGAGTCTCGCGCCGCCCCTCACGAAAAGAGCCGTGGTGGTGACAGTCAATTCATTTCGCATCGACTTTTTGAAGATGCCCCGTTGACGCCGGGTGCGCTGCGTTTGCGCAGTCACTGCGCTTAGCGCGGCTGGTGAGCGACGGCGCTGCGCATCGGGCTGCATCGGCTTGCGCAGTCGGACACGCACCCGGGTTGCGCCGCCCGCTCTCCACCAGCCGGTCGGGGCCCGAGAACCAAGTCCTGGTCCTGCTCTCTGCGTAATCGGCATCCGATGGGCTGCGTAGCGCTGTGACCTGCGGTGACTATCCGTCGACGTGCATCGGTCGGCGCACGATCACACAGTGGGTTCGCATGGCCAATATGGTCATGGGACCACGACTGAGAGCTCGCCTGAAGACCGAACTCCAGGCGGTCCGTAGAACGGGCAGAGAGCGCCCCTGATGCCACGCGCCCACCGTTTCGACCTGCCTTGATCCAGCGGGCGCCTGCTCACTGGGCATCAGAGACCGTTACAGACAGGATCATTCCCGCGAACCCGGCGACAGGCGGGCCTCTGCTGAGCGAGGCCCGCCTCACAGGCACCGGGCTGGCGCACGTCGCTTTCGCTCGCACCCGTTCTGACCTGCTACGTCAGGGATTGACAGTTCGTTACCCATGTCTCGAAGGCCTGCAGCGTCTGGTTCTCGCTGTTCGCGATTGTTCCGTGAAGTTCGGTGCTGTACGCCCGCGCCGGTTCTAACCTTGCGTGCACGGCGGCGGGTTCGGGGGTGGCGATGGCGCAGGAGCAGGGACCGGGGGAGGGTGCCGTTACGTACGAGGGGCTGCTGCGGGAGCAGGCCGGCGAGCTGAACGAGTTGCGGTTGAGGGCGGGCGCCCCGTCGTTGCGAGTGATCGAGAAGCGGGCGGCGCAGCTGTTCGCCGACGAGGGCGTGCGGCTCCCGCCCGCGACGCTGCATGCGTTGTTCAGCGGCACGAAATACGCGGAAGCGGAGAAGCTGCTTGTGCTCGTGCGTACCCTGATGTCCTGGGACGGCCCGGGCCGCCGCTGCATCCCGCCAGCCAACGACGATCCGGTCCTCAACGCCTGGTTCGAGCGCTGGGCGGCCATCAAGAGGGCCAAGCCGCCGCGTCAGAGCCCGCGCAGCAAACCGGATCCCGTCATCGCTGACATCGAGGCCCTGCTGCAGCGGGGGAAGAGCGTGCGTGATGCGGGTGCGCTCGAGGAGGCCGAGGAGTACTTCCGGTCCGCTCTCGATCTTGCGATCGCGCGCCGCGCCCGAGGCCAGGAGGGCTGGGCCTGGGACGGGCTGGGTTCCTGCTCCTGGCGGGAGGGCCACCGTGAGTTGGCGCTGAAGTTCTTCACCCGGGCCGATCGGATCGCCGACGAGACCAATGATGTGCTCCTGAAGGCCTGGTGCCTTTACAACTTCGGCGTCTACTGGCGCAGACGCCGCAAGCCGGCGGTGGCCAAGAAGTTCCTCGAGCAGGCCCTGGCCGTGGCGGATTCCGACGGCTGCCAAAAAGCCGCCGGCTGGACCCATCATGAGTTGGCCGAGTGGGAGCGGGAGCAGGGCAACACGCGTCAAGAGCGCGAGCATTACGAGGCCGCGGTGCAGATCGGCCTGACGTCCCCGGACGACGTCCTGGCAGGCTGGAGCCTGGTCAACGCCGCTTGGTGTGCCGAGCGTGCCGGCGACGCCGTGCTGGCAGGCCTGCACTTCGCGCACGCCCTGGAGGTCGGCACCCGTGTCGGCCATCAGGACATCGTCGGTAGAGCCGGTGAGGGTCTCGCGCGTACGGCCGGGCCGACGGATCAGTGACTGACCCGGTCGGTCCGGCCGCGATGTCGCCGTGAAGGCGGGCGAACGCCGTGTGGCGCCGACTGGCTGCTGCCCGCCTGTGTGGTCACCGGATGAGGGTGCGCAGGACGGGGATGTTGGCGGCGGCGCTGGTCAGTCCCGCGGCGATGGCGCCGGCTACGGGGACACCGGTGAGAGCGGTCAGGATGCCCATGACGGTGCCGAAGACGAACGCGATGAGCAGGATGACGGCGGTGTGCAGGGACAGGAACGGTGGCGTGCTCTGAGGTGTGGTCATGCTTCGACTTTGGGTTCGGCAAGGCTCTGACCTGCTTGTATCGAACAAACTCCGCGCAGTCCGTGTTCGGCCGAACGACTTCCTCGTCCTTCCCTGTTCTCAGTCGTTCTGCCGTGTTCGGTGCTGCCAGGACGGAGTAGCTGCCGCCTGGTGACGAGGCGATGCGGCCGGGCGGGGTGATGTCCCCCCAGGGCATGCGTGATCGCTGGAAGCACGCCGCTGCAGCGTCGTCCGGCAGCCGCCGCTGCACCGGGCCGAATCGGTTTACGGCTGCGAGGACTGGTGCCAGCTGACGGTGGTGTCGGGCCTTGGAGGGGGTGCCAGATGGGTGCGGAGAGCCGTCAGCCGCGGTCACGGGCCGGTTGTCATCGTCGTCGTCACGGCTGCGGCACGGCCTCGCGGGTGCGAAACATGCGCGCCTTACGCGTGTGGGTGGACCGGGGCGGGTCCGGCGGGTCCGGTGCCCAGGGCGCGGCGTCCGGCCGGCTGCGCGGGCTCCGGGGTGGGGTCCGCGGCTGCTGGTGTTTCGAGGCGTTCGGCGGCGAGCCGGGCGCGTGGTGCGTCGGGCAGCTCGGTGTCGGCGGTGCGGGGTCCGGTGCCCAGCGGGCGGCGGCGGTCGGTCATCGCCCCATCCTGTCGGTCCGCGCCGCCTGGTCCGCACCACCGCGCCGGACCGGGCTTGGCCGCTTCTGGCGGCTCGCCCCGAGAGGCGCGGTGACGTTCTCCCTCACCGCCCCGGCCCGGCGCTCCGGCGGACCCTTAAGGAGCGGCGAGGCGATGAACTCCCGGCTCCCGCCGCTGCTGCCCGATGCGGTCGACGCCCTCCCGCTCTCGTGCACTACAGCGCCCCCGCCGCCTCATCACCGGGGCGGCGGGGGACTCGTGCAGGACCGAGGGGGTGATAGGAACGCCCGGCGCTCCGCCACCTCGGGTGACTAGGAACGCAAGTGCCTATGAACGGCCTGGTCAGGGCTGGGTTGCGGGGCTAGCCCCCGTGCCGACGACCATGACGCCGCCAACTTCGGACCGCCTGGCCCAGACGCGAGGGCCAGGCAACTCCCACGCTCCACCGCCGACTTCCGCATGCCCTGGTTCGGGGCATGCCTGAACCCCGAGGGGGAATCTCGTGTCCACGCTTGCTCTGCTGGTAGTCCTGCTGCTGGTCCTGGTCGGCCTGATAGTCGTCGGCCTGCTCGGCTACGCCGTCTACCGGTGCCCGGTGCTCACGCAGCCGGTCACGGTCGCGCTGGCCGGGGCGGCGGTGCTGGTCGCCGCGGTCACCACCGTCGCCGGCACCGCCGGCCGGTGAGCCCAGTGCGCCGGGCGGCTGCTCGTGCTCCTGGCCGCCGCCGTCGTCGCGGCCGGTGCGGCGCAGCATGCGCACGGCCGCCGGGGGCCGGGATGGACAAGGGGTCCGGGCACGACGCACCGGCTTTCTGCGATTGTTCCTGTCGTTTCCCCTGCGTTCCCCCTGCGGTGCCCGACGTTCGCACGGCCCGTGTCTGCGCAACTCACCACGGAGTTCCGGGCTCCGGCTGCGCCTCGACAGCCCCTCTGTCCTGCATGATCAGGGCTGGACAAAGGGCCGCCCCGACGGGAGGGTGCGCCGGGAGGACGGGCAACGGGCGGGACGTCGCGCTGTGGCGGACCGTGTGGCCGGCCACCGGCCGCGACGGCTACCCGCCGGTGGCGCTCGTCTTCACGAAGAGCGTCGGGCAGGCCGCAAGCGCGAGGTCGGTGGACTGGCCCGGGATCACTGGCGCGGGCACTGGGACGGCGACCGCCACGCCCCCGAGGGCGAGAAGCCGGACGGCTACCGCGGCTACGACGGCAAGGTGCCGCTGCTGGCCACCACCTTGAAGCAACTCGCCGAGCACGGCCCGCACGACCCCGTGTGGTGGCGCTATGGTCATTCGAGCTGGCAGTCCCTCACGGACGCGCTCGACGACTTCTACGCCTGCAACATCCGCTCGACCGCCCGCCGCCGCCAGGCCCGCGAGGGCCGAACTCGAGCGTGCCCGCCAGGAGCAGGAAGAGCACCGCCGCCGGATGGAAGCCGCCAAGTGGGCGTGCCCGACCTGCCAGCGCTACGCCTACCCGGAAGCCGGCGTGACACCCGGCGGCGAGTGCCGCCCCTGCCTCAACCACCGCCAGCGCGCCGCCGAAGCCGTCCGGAGCAGGACGACCAGCTGCCGACCGAGGGCGGCGGTATCTTCGGCCGACGTGGCCGCGCTGGGTAGTTCAGGCGCTTAGCGGCGGTCCTGCGGAGCGAGGAGGTCGTCGGGGGAGTTGGGCTGTTTGGGCAGTAAGGCGTCTGTGTCAGGCGACGCCGGGCCGACGGTCAGGGAGTTCTGCCAGACGGTGAGGACAAGCCGGGGCCCCAGTTCCACGATGTTCGGCTTCGTCGATGATGGTTGCAGTTCTTCGAGTGCTGGCTGGGGGATGACCAGCCGCTCGCTCCGTGCGGGCAGGGTGAAGCTGGCTTGGATGGGCGTTTTACGTCCTGTGACGCGGGTCGGCCTCACCGGGCGGCGAGGTACTGGGTAGAGAGAGGCGTACAACCCGGCGAAGCCGCTGACGTGGGCGGTGCCGGCTTTTGTGAGCCTGCAGACCGCGATGTCCTCGAGGACGCGTTGTTCGACGAGGTGGCGAGGCAGCACGCTGGTGTCGTCCGTGACGAGCTTCGAGACAGCCCACATGCCGTCGGGCCGGTCGGCGGCATCGACGTTGTAGAGGTCTACGAGCAGCTGCCAGACGTCTGACGGCTGGGCGTTGCGGTGAAATCGCTCGAGACGTCCGGGAATCCGACCCAGGTCTTTGGCGACGATGGTCGTCCAGCGACGAACCGCGAGCTCGGCGTTCGCCTGGCGCTCCCGGTTGGTGTCGAACTCGGCGATGGCTCGTTCCCGCAGGCCTCGAACCTGTTTCTGCCTCAGCTCCCCCAGCTCATGGGTCATGACGCGTCGTATCCGGTGCAGGGGGCGTCCGTACAGCGCGGCGAGCTCGAGCAGATCTGGGTCGGCGGGATCAGGGCCCAGCCACCGCCCGGGGGCCGACACGTACCGGTCGGCAAGGGCGGGGACGATTTCACGGGTTCGGCGCAGGCGTGTGAGCACGGCCGGCGTGTGGTCCATGCCCAGCTCAAGGATGCGTCGGGGTATGCCGAAGACGTCGGCCACCTCATCGAGGAACCGTGGCCGCCGGCTGGGCACGATGCCCTCGACCTCGAACCTGCGGTAGTTCTTCGGAGCGACCCCGAGTTCGCGCACGACGTCCTCGGCGCGCAGTCCGCACGCCCTGCGCATATCGGCGATCGCCCACTGCTCGCGGTCGTCAGAGTTCATGAGGACCCACGGATGGAGATTCAGCGCGTGTGCGAGCGCTCGGATCCTTGGAGGGTCCGGCACCCGGTGTCCGTTCTCGTACGCGAGGATCTGGGTCTTCGTCGCTCCGACGGCGTTCGCCAGTTCCTCGGCTGTCATCGCCTGCATGTCGGAACGCGCGTAGACGTTCATGCGGTGAGCCCGCAGCTTGGAAGGGCTGAAATCAGCCAAGCCACGTCCCATCTGGGTGCCCTTTCTCGTCGTTGGGACCATTTTAAGGGTACCTTTGAGAGGTGAGGCTAACGTCTCATCAGGCCCGCGCAGGCATTCTGACCTGCAGTATTGTGACTTTAAGTGGCAGAACTGGTAGATCTGCCTGCGGAAATGCGCGACGTTGGACGCCGTAGGCCGCACGGTATGGGGATCGCGTGTGGTCCGCCTACACCGTACGAAAGTGGCCCTGCACCCCCACGGTTCTCGACGCCGTTGGCGGGGGCACAGGGCCGGCGTGTGGGAGCTAGCCTCCCGGAGGGCCCTCTGTTACAGCAGGGGGCCTTCGCCGTTCAGAAGAGATTCTCGATCTGGTGGCGCAGCCAGGCACCCAGTGCCTGGAGTGCCAACCAGCCCAAGACCTTCTTCACGGTCTTCCGGTTGTCGCGCTCCCCGCCGTTCGGCGGGTTCTCCACTCGCAACACCTCCTCTCGGTCGCGGGGCGATCGACCCCGATCGGGCCAGCCGATCGCGAGTTGCGCCACGAGAGACGATGTTGAGACGAGCTTACCGGGTCCCACTTACAGCACCGACCCGCTCAAGGCCATGCAGCGGCGTCCAACTCCGGTCCTAAAACGCCGCCTGACGGATAGTTGATTGTCGTACGAATGCCCGAAATGGGCGGCTGGCCTGCGAACTGCAGCCCGAGTAACTGCTGTTGGGGGCCTTTCGGTGGCCCGGTCGCGGCACTCGATCACTCGCTGTACATCCCTGGGGTACGCAGTGCGCCTACGACATATGACGCAGCTGTGGCGGATCTCTGCCCTACTGGGCTCGCACATGTGGCATCCGTCACTCGTGCATGTCACGCGCTCCTGCGCCCCTCAGATTCGTGCACGCCCCCACGTGACCAGCGATGCGGCGCGCAAGCCACCGTGCCAGCCGCCTTCGCACTTCCTTGATCACGTCACCAACTGTCAGGCGCACCCCTTGGCGAAGCCCTCGTGCCCCTGCCCTTCCAGACGGCCGACCGGGCATTCGAAGGGGCGGCGGATGTTGTCGGCCATCCCGACGTGGCGGGCAACTCAGTGGCCCCGGAGGGAGGAGGGTTCCGCTGGGACGGCATTCGGCGAAGAAGTGCTCCGCCGCACCATGGTGCGTCTCAACCCCGTCGAGTTGGGACCCTTGTCGTCCGTGCTCTCGACGATGACCGCGGCGCCCTCCTCGAAGGGGGGCTTGCTGAAGATGAAGTCCTAGACCTTGTTCTCCGTTGCGAAGACGAACTTCAGGTCGAAGGTGATGGCACGGAGGACGCGGGCGGACATCATGCACGCGCCGCGCTCTCCGCCGCGCAGCGCCCCGCCACCACCAAGTTGTCCGCCGACACCTTGGCCGGGCCTCCGGAGGGAGCCGACCAAGGCCCCTACCGTGAACCCGACCACCGCAGGTCACAGCCTTGCGCGGCCGACCGGCCACTCGAGGGCCAGCCCGGGCCGTGCACGGCCCGGAGCCGGACGCGCTGTGCGCCCGGCTCCTTCAAGGCTTTCTGCGGAGCGTCCTGCAGCTGACCCCGCCGTCAACACCGGTACGGGCGACCCCAACCCCCGTCCGGCGGGAACATCTCTTGCGGTATCTCCTGCACGATCCCTTGCGCCTTCTCTTGCGCGAGGTCTCCGTGCCTGCTGCGCGTTGCTGCTGCTCACCAGGCTGTTCTGAGCGTGGTCGGGGGTCTGACATCCCCTCAGAGCACCCCACGAGCGCCCCGCCTTGAAGAAGAAGGGAGGGAGCGGGCGGGATGTGGGGAGCGCTGCGGGGGATCGAGCGCTCGCCGGTTGTCTCGCGCGGCGGCGGGGCCGCGCGCGAGGCCGGGCAGGCGGTGCTGCCCGGCCGGTCAGTCGTGAGGCGCCGCCGGATCGCGTACGGGCCGGCGCCTAGAAGGAGACGTCGATGTAGTCGATGTCGTTGAGTTCGACTTCGAGGTGGTCGGCGCGGCGGCCGCCGTCTTTGAAGTAGATCTCTTGGAGTCCTTCGGCGACGATGTGGCGCATCTGCGCGTCGCCGGCCCCGGCGGCGCGGGCATCGAAGAGGCGTTGGGCGTAGTGCGGTGGGAGGTGGACGGTGAGGCGTCGGAGGCGTCCGTCGTCGGTGGTGCCGGTGGGGGCGGTGTAGCCGAAGCGGGCGCGGGTCTCGATGGTGATTCCGGTGGTGGTGGCGGCGTGTTTGCGGGCGCGGTCGCGGACGCGGGGCTGCCAGCGGGCGCGGACGGCGGCGTCGATGCGGTCGGCGACATCGAGCGGCGGCCGCTTGCGCTCGCCCTTCAGATACCGCTCCACGGAGCGCTGGCTGACGCCGATCTCAGCGGCGACGGCGCGGGTGCTGCCGAGTTGGCGCATCAGGTAGCCGATCCGGCTCTTGAGGGTCTTGGGCGGCTGGCGGGTGAACTGTTCCTGCCCGGCGCGCTCGAGGGCGTCGTCGATGTCTCCCACAGCCGGTTACTCTCCCTCGTCGAGTTGGGCGTCGTGGCCGTTGCCCTTGATGTGGCGGGCGGGGTTGTGGCCTTGTTCCATCAGGTCGACCGCCCACGCCATTGCCTGGACGCCTTCGACCTTGCACAGGCCCGGGGTGGGTCCGAGGCGGAAGACACCCGGGAGCGGCTTGCCGGACGTGCTGTAGGGGAGGAAGTCGAGCGGGGAGAGGCCGGGGGAGGGGTAGACGACGCAGTCGGAGAGCACGGCGAGCGGGTACAGCCCGGTCGTCTTGGCCATGTTGGCCATCTTGCGGTGCATGTTGATGCGGGCCTTGCTGATGACGGCGGCGCGGATGTCGGGCCGCCAGGTGGGACGCTCGAGGGCCGGCCAGCGTTCGCCGTCGCGGTAGTGGCGTCCCTGAGGGCGCTCGCGCAGCTTGCCCACGCCGCCTTTGACGGTGGCCTTGACGGCGGCGAGGACGGCAGCCATGCCCGGGTCGACGTCCTTGTGCTGTTGCATCGCAGCGAGGAAGCCCTCGTCGTCGAGGCCGGCGGCCACGCCGAGGTCGGCCATGGTGTTGACGTAAGCGGTCTTGAGGCGGTCGTGCCAGGGGTCGAGGAACGCGCCGCTCTCGCGGCGCAGGTAGGCCTCGAGCGGGTGGACGTCGTAGCCGAGTTCCTGGGCGTAGGCGACGGTGCGCGTCTCGTACCAGGCCGGTCCCGTCGGACGCTCGCCGGTCGGCGTGAACGGCGACGGCAGCCGCGGATCCACCTCGACGTGGGAGAGGTCGACCAGCCAGCAGCCGGGGATCTTCGGGTCGAACGTCGGCCGGGCGTGGTGCTCGGGGCCGGACAGTCCCACCGTGAGGCGGGCTGCAGCGGCGAGGAAGGCGGTGTTGACGTCCAGGCCGACCGCCCACGGCAGCGCCGCCTCCGCGCCGGTGAGCAGATCGACGTCACGCATCCACTGATAGGCCTCCTCGTCCAGGAACCCGCCGGTCCAGCCTTGTGCGACGGGGTGTTCGGCCGGCGCCTCCGGCGGGGCCGGGTCGACCGGGTCGGTGCCGAGCGAGCCCGGGTTGTACCCGGGCACCCACCCGCCGCCGGCGTCGCGCACCGCCCGAGTGGGCGGGCGCAGCGCGGTCATCAGCTCCAGCCCGGAGACCGCGGTCGAACCGCGCGGGGTCAGGACGCGCGTCGCGTAGACGCCAAGGACGTGGGCGAGGTCAGCCGGCTTCATCCCCTCCAGGCCCGGCCACGCCCTGGCGTCGAAGGCGTCCCACGGCACGACGGCGAGCTGCACGCACTGGCGCTCGCCGCCCTTGGCCGGGCGGTAGACGCGCGTCCACGGCCCGAACCCGCGCTGGGTCAGCTTCCACTTCGCTTGGGTGAGCTGCTTGAGGACGGGGTGGCCCTCCTCCAGGCGCAGCCCGCGCCGGTCCTCCAGCCGCTCGGGCAGCCCGAGCCGTAGGGCTGCCTCGCGGGTGAGGACGATGAGCGGATCGGCGTCCTTTCCGTGCCGGTGCAGCCGGGGCGCGCCGAGACCGGAGCGGCGCAGCGTCCACTCGACCAGCTCCGGCACCGTCGTGGCGGGGCAGTCCAGGACGATTCCGCCGATGCCGTAGGCGGTGCCGTCGCCGTCCAGAACGGCGAGTGGACCGTGAGGGATGCGCGCATCGGCGACCGGAGCCGCAGCGCCCTTGCTGGCCGGACGGCGCGACGTTGGCCGGGGTGCGGCCGACGCAGGGGCAGGCGCTGCGGCGAGCGAAGCCGCTGCCGGAACCTCCGGGGCGGGGACATGTTGCGCGGCCTGGCCCATGGGGGCGTGGGATGCGGTCGGGGCGCCGGTGAAGCTCTGGGGCACCCCGGCCGGCGCCGGCGCCGGGGGGAGCGCAGCAACGGGGGCCGTCTTCGGGTACTTCGCCGCCCATCCGTCCAGCAGACGCTGATACGCCTCCAAACGAGGTGGGCGCGGTTCGCTGCGGCCGTTCTCCCAGTTCTTCACCGTCTGCGGAGTCGTCTTCAACACCTGCGCCAGCCGCGCCTGAGTGATGCCGGCCTCCTCACGCAGCCGCGCTCGCTCCGCCGGGACCGGGAGCCGCGGTTCTTCTGCAAGCAGTGCGTCGACCGACGCGAAGAGCTCTTCCTGACTCGCCATGTGAGGGCTCACCTCCACTGCAGACACTAGCAGTCTTAAACCCTGGATTTATCCCTATCCGTCATTGGATTTACCCTGGTCCATTTGATGGCCCGACCGGGGGCGCAGCTGTTGACGCAACCGTGTTACGCCACCATTATTTGGTAGCTAGTCTGCAGGCATGTCTGTCACCACGATGACCCTGCGCATCCCCGACGACCTCGCTCCCTCGATCAAGGCGGCCGCTTTGGAGGCTGGCCTGAGCGTGAATGCCTACGTGGTGCGCGCCGCCCGCCGCGCCGCGACTCTCGACGCCGCGCAGCAGCTCGCCGCGCTCGGTTTGGGCGACGACCTGGCGGGCGAGGGCGACGCTCTGTGAGGCGCGGTGAGATCTGGACGCTCCCCGACGGCCGCGACGTCCTGATCGTCTCCCTGACCGGCCTGGAAGAGGCCCATGGGGCGCTCCTCGCGATCGTGCTGCACCCTGCGGGCCGCTACCCGGACACGGCCATGTCCGTCGTGATCGGCGATCCCCTCGCGTGCACCGCGGTCGCCGTCAACCTCCAGCAGCTTCGGGCCGCCCGTTTCGACGGCGCGAAACTCCACGGTGAGGTCGATCCCACGGCCATGGCCCGCGTGGACCAGGCGCTGCGCGCCGTCCTCGACCTGTAGCCCGCGGCGGCCTGGCACGCAGGGCCGCCCGGGAGCACTCTGCTCCCGGGCGGCCTCACTTCACCGGCTCTGGAGCCAGTGGTGGAGATATTCGAGTGCCCAGGTCACGTGCTGCTGTGGATTCCTCGGTGGTGCGATTGAGGTGGAGAGCGGCTATGGCGGGTGGGTTACGGAAGAAATTGAATCCAGTGGCCGGCGGTGCTGATGAGGCCGCTGACGCTGGCGCCCCATGCCAGTACGGGGAGCGACAGGCTCAGGCTGAGGTGTCGGCCGGCGTGGAGCTGCAGGCCCTTCCGGCCCAGGTTCAACTGCCAGGTCGTCGACGCCGGCGTGGTGGTCGTGGTGGTCTTCTGCTCGCTCACTCTTGCCCCTTCTCTTGCGCCCCTGGGTGAGCCCGGAACAGCCAGGCAGGGATGCGCTGGGTGTTCATGTTCCTGTTGCACCAGGGGTGCTTCAAGGAATCAGGTGTTAACTCGTAAACCGATGAATATGCAGGCCAGAAGGAAATGATCATGGAAAGCGGGTGAAGATCTGCGATGCGCGGATCCTTCACAATTCTTCGTGGTCCATCGCTAGAATTCGTTCCTCGGTGCGCGACATCCAGGGGGACCAGTGCCGGACGAAGCCTCAGACCCTGCCAGGCCGGCAGACCCGGCGGCCCGTTTCGAGCGGTCCCGCAAGGAGTTCGCCGATGATCTGACGCTCCTGTACATCAGGTGCGGCAACCCCACCCAGAAATCCTTGATCGACGCGGCGGCGGAGCACGCCGACAAGATAAAAAACGACAAGTTCCGCCTGAACCCCAGCACTCTGTCCGCCGTGCTCCATGGGCACGTGTTTCCTGGCAACGAGTTTCTGTCCGCGCTGATCCTGCAGCTCGTCCAAACCCGCCCCGAAGTCGGCGACTACAAGGAATTATGGAAAGAATGGGAAGGAAGGTGGGGCAAACTCGCATTTGAGAAAAAACAGGCCGCTGCCTATCTCAAAAAGCAAAAGCGGGAAGCTGACCAGGCCGCCGCCAAGCTACAGCAGCAACGCGAACGGGCAGAGGATCTTGTGTCGGCTGCTCACCTGGAGGCCGACGCTCTGGTTGCTGGCGCGCGTGCCGAGGTCGAGGAGCGGCTGCTCGATGCCCGTGACCGCAGCGCGGATGTCACCGCCATGGCTATGGACGATGCTGCTGCTCTGGTTGCTGGCGCGCGTGCCGAGGTCGAGGAGCGGCTGCTCGATGCCCGTGACCGCAGCGCTGACATCACGGCTGCGGCCAAGGACGATGCTGCTGCCGTTCACGCCCGAGCGCGGCGACTTGTCCTTGAGACCGCGGAAGCAGAGCGACAGCTTCAGATGCAGTGCGACGAAGCGGCCCGTCAGAGCCTTTACGAGGCACGGCAGACGGACATCCTGCGGCTGAGGGCGCAAGTTGCGCTGCAGAAGGCGCATGAGCAGGCGAGGCTGATGCGAGAGGACGTCGCATGGGAGTTGAAGGAGGCCCGTGAGCGGTGCGAAGAGGAGATCAGACAGGCGCGCGCTGAGGCCAACACAGAAATCCTGCAGATGCTCTTGGCGGCCAGGCGGATGCTTGAGCGTCCCCGGCGGCAGGCTTCCCTGACACGGCTCAGCTCTCCCTTGCCACCTACCGATATGGACGGATCCCTTCCCAGTAAGGCTGACGGCGAGCAACCCGATCCTCGTGCGGAAGAGGGCACGTTGGATGCCCGTCCCATGGCCTCGGCGCAGGCATTCCGCGAGACTGGCAGTCAGCCGGCAGCACCGACCGGGAAGCAGCTTGAAGTACGGCCCCTCTACGACATCGAGCCCGCCTGGACACCAGCCGTGCTGTTCGGGGCGCAGAAGCGGTCGATGGGACAAGCTGCGCTGGACCGACCTGCTGTCGCAGGCCTTCCGGCTGCTGCCGGCCAGTCGGCCCCCACACAAGTCTCGCCGCAGGACGTCACCTCCCGGCGTGTGCAGCTGGCGCCTGCCGGGGGGGCTGCCACGCACCCCGACCCCGCAGCTTCGGAACACGCAGTGAGCTCCTGCCCGGCCGCCGAACAGCCCCTGCCTGCCCAGCAGGTACCGCTCACGCAACTGACGGGCGGGACCAGGTGGTGGGACGCCCTATATGAGAACTACAACGCCGCGGAGGAGCCCGAGCCGCTGGACACCCCGCGTCGGCTGCTGGTGTGGCCGGCGCCGGACGTCGGCACCCAGCAGGCGCTCATCGATCGCGGCTATCAGACGGTGCTCGTGCGTTCACGCGAGGAGGTCGACGCGCAGATTGCCGCCTGCCCGGCGGCGCTGTTCGTGGACCCGCTGACCGGGCCGATCACCCGCACGGCGCTGCAGTCGCTGCGGGCCGCCGCCGTCGCCGCGGAGGTGCCGGTGCTGGTCACGGCAGGGCTCGGGCAGGCGACGCGCGAGGCGGCGTACGGGGCCGATCCCGCCGTCCTGCTGAAGGCGCTCGCGCCGCGCGACAGCGAGCAGCATCTGCCGCGGGTGCTGCTCATCGAGGAGCACGCCGAGATCGCTCTCGCGCTGACCTCGACGCTGGAGCGGCGCGGAATGCACGTGGTGCGTGCGGCGAGCGACGCGGACGCCGTCGCGCTCGCCGGACAGCTGCGGCCGAACCTGGTCGTGACGGACCTGATGCGAGTGGGCCTTCATCAGGCCGGGATTTTGGACTGGCTGCGGGCGAACGGGCAGCTCAACCGCACTCCGCTGGTCGTCTACACGGCTGCCGTCGACCAGGCGGACCTGCCGCGGCTGGCGTCGGGCGAGACGGTCCTCTTCCTCGCCGAACGGGCGACCAGCCCCGAAGCACAGATCAGGATCGTGGATGCCCTGGCCAAGATCACTGCCTGCTAAAGGACGGGATCGCCGAGTGCCTCTTCCGGGCCCCGCAGGGGCGCCCGGCGGCTGGCAACGTGCTCGCGCGGCTGGGGCAGATCCCCGCGGCCCCGCTCTCCGGCGGGCTGGCCACACTCGGGCAGGCCAACCAGGGCGCGGTCGCGCGCCGGCCGAAGCTGACCGCGTGATCTTCGCGTCGCGCTGACGGCGTCTTGCCGTGCCGGTGCGGGGCAGGCGTACCGGGTACCTCCCCCTCCATGGAGACCAGTCATGCCGACCTCCCGCGAACAGCGGCTCGAGACCGACGGAACGCGTGGCCGGTTCGGTGATTCATCGGACGCGCTCGGGTGATGCCGTCAGAATCGGATCAGCAGGCGGCGCGGCCTCCTACCAGCGGCATTTCCGACAGTGCTAGGTGTGCGCCGCCCAGTCGAGTCCGAGGGCGTCGAGTTGCTGGAGCCGTTCGGTGGTGAGCTTGGCCCGGCTGGTCTTGGTGTTGCTCAGGAACACCCCAAGCTTGCCTCTGTCCCGTTCTCAAGCCGTTCTACGCGAGATCGGCTCACGGGGCCCAAACTGCCCGTGCGGGCCGCCACGCCCTTCTCGAAGGCGCTCAGGCGCGTCGTGGGCGGGTGTTTGCCTCGAGCTCCTGGGCTGGTGCCTTGATGCCGAGCTGCTCCAGGCGCTTTCGCTGCCCGGTCGTCAGGGATGCCCAGACCTTCGGCGTCCGCTGCCGGCCCAGCCCCCAGTGAGAGGCAAGATGGAACGGCCAGAAGCCATGCTGCTGTCTGGAACAGCGTCTAACCGCACTTGACCGCCGACTCTGTGACCTGCACTTTTTGCGGACGCTGCGCCAAATCAGCTCGGCTAGAGGGGTAACTTTCCAGCCAAGTACCGAACCAAAGGCTGGATGGCTTGCTGTCTGCTTAAGAGTTTGCGACACTAGCTGGGCAAGGTCCTATGTGCTCTCTAGAGGGCACTCAAAGGATCTTGCTCTCGTGGGCCCCCGGCATGCCGGGGGTTTCTGCGTTTCTAGGCACTCTCCGCGTCGAGCCAGACAATGCCATCAGTGCCATGACCGGACAGCCAGTGCTGCGACAGCCGCCGGTAAGCCTTGGACATAGCCCCAACCGGCGTCATCTTTGGCCACACGTCTGGATGGGCGAGGCCCAAGTGATGGAAAGCGGCATAGCCAACCATGTCAGCAGCCTGGATGAACTGGCTGTACCGGCTGTCCTGCATGATTGGATCTTCAAGGATCCTGCGAGTGGTGAGCGGAAGCTGACGATGTGCTGCTCGATAAGGACTCGCGTTGCGCACAGCCTGCTCCCAGAGCTTCTGAGCATCCTCCTGCGCCATCCCCGAGGTGTCCTCCGGCCCTGCCTGGCCGTCGTACATGATTAGCACGCGCGTGTCCTGCTCAAGGGCCCACAGTTCCAGGTGGTCGACGAAGCCCTGATACACCTCGGCTATCTGAGCAGTACGCCCCGCCACAGTCAGTACACGCAGGCTGGAGCACCGGGCTAGGTGCCTCATCATGAGATCGTGCGCAGCAAGGCGTGCCGGCCGGCCGAAGCGTTGGTTCTGTTCATCGGTAGCACAGGGCCGACCCCGCCCTTTGACCAAGCTGTTGGCATGCAACTCGGTGTTCTTCGAGATCCCCCATGTTTCCTCGAGACCTCGTCGGCCTTCTAACCAACAGTGCAGGAGGTCGTTCCAGCCTTCTTCGGGCACAAGGAGTCCGGTCAGGGTGCGTCCCTGGTCGGCTCCCGAGTCATCGGCGTAGCAAAAGTACACCCTCGGAATATAGGAGTATGAGACGCACTCAGGTAGCCCATCTCTCGACTCTCACCTGCACATCTCATTGGTCGTCAGCAAACGTGGATCCCTGTAGAAGGCTCACGGGGCACCCACTCACCTTCCGCAACCTTACGGAGCAGCATCGCTACGTCGCCGCCCAGTCGAGTCCGAGGGCGGCGAGTGCGGCGAGCCGGTCGGTGGTGAGCTTCCCTCGCCTGGAACGGCTGTTCGAGAGAAATACCCCCAGCTTCACCGGGTGCTCGACACCGTCGACTACCACGGTCTCAACGTGGCCTCTCGGGACCGTGACAGAGCCGGTGCGGGTCTTGTATTGCGCCAGGGCCGCCACGCCCCGCTCGAACGCCCCAGAACCGCCCTTGAGCGGCTTGGCGGGCGCCTCCCGGGCCGGGAACAGGGGCGTGATGCCGTGTTGCTCCAACCGCTCGCGCTGACCGTCTGCCAAGGCCTGCCAGACGGCCGGCTGACGCTGCCTGGCGAGCCACGCCCCAACGTCCATCCCGCTAACAGTGACGCCAGGCTGTACCTCGGTCTGGCCGTCCTCGTCGCGCAGGAGTTCACGGACCGCCGCGTAGTGGCGCTGCCAGCTGACAGGCCAGGCCGGGTTCCAGTCGGGATCGATCGCAGCCAGCGCTGCGGCGCGTTCAGGATGCCTGCCCAACGCACCTGGCCTGCGCAGATTGGAAACAAACTGCCCGACGGGCTTGCCCAGAGCAACGGCTGTACGCGGCGCGCAGAGGGTGAAGTGCTGCTCGAAGTAGGCGCGGCAGGCAGCGAGGTTCTCCTCGAAAGCGGCATCCGCGGCATCCCAGGCCATGCCGAGCTGCTCGAGCCGCCGGGCGCGCTGGCCGGTCATCTGCCCCGCCCGGTAGGCGCGTCGTTGCTCCGCGACCCACTGCCCGAGCGGCGTCGCGCCTTCTCGGTGTCCGTAGGGAACCAGGGCGTTCCCGACTCGTTCGACGTACCGCCGCAGCGCCGCGTAGCCGCGGGCCCAGTCCTGGCGTTCGGTATCGATCACATTGAAGGAGACCCAGTCCGCGACCATCACCGGATCACGTGGAGCAGCGAAGCGAAGCAGCAGACGTGCTTCTTCTTCGCCCTCCCCGGGCGCGGAACCAATGCTCACAGACGGCTCCACGAAGGCCTTCTGGGGCTCCTGCGGAATGGCAAGAAATTCGACGGCCCCTTCATCATGAGCCCGAAGTCCAGCCAATACTTTTACCAGCGGGCGATACGACGCGGAGGTGAACATATCTTCCGGCTTCTCTCCCGGCTGGAGAAATACCGGCACGATGAGAGAAGCGAGTTTCCCTTGCCCGGGCTTTTGACGGAGTGCCCGGCCGATGGCCTGCACGATGTCGTGCGGCGCCCCCTTCGGGTCCAGCAGGGCGACACTGTCCACACTTTTGATGTCGACGCCCTCGCCCAGGACACGGCAGTTCGAGAGCACCGCACGCCGCGCCGTGGACCCGAACTCGCCCAGCACGCCCCGCCGGCGTTCGGGGACGTGCTGGTAACTCGCGTGAAAATGTCGCAACTGGTTCGCGTCAGAGTGTCTTCCCAGAAGTGAGCTGTGGCCTGTGGCTATGTACGAGTTCGACCTTGGGAGGAGCTGGACACTTTGGCGCGAAATCCCAGGACATCTTGACACGATTCCAGATAGAAAATCTGCCTGCTGGCCTCGTGTTACAGCGGCATCCAGCGCATTCAGAGGCCATCAAGTCTGGGGGTGATAGGCGACAACTCGGCGAGCCGTCGACGAGTGAGATAGGCCCCGACGTGTGGGGACGGGACTGCGGGTGACAGTCTCCTGCGCTCGGTGAGCAGGAGAGACCCCCACGCGCGTGGGGAGGACGACACACCCAGGAGGAACCCGTGAAGCGCAGCGGACAGACCCCCACGCGCGTGGGGAGGACCTGGCCGACGCCGAAGCCCTCGACGCCGACCTCGACACAGACCCCCGTACACGTGGGGAAGACGACCTGGCCCTGCTAGGGCATGGTCCAGGGCAGGACAGACCCCCACACTCGGTGGGGAGAAGGCCCTTCACTACTTGCCTGTTTGAAGGCCCGCAGGTGCTACTTGGATGACTCTACACATGGCGCTGTGCTGGGTGGAACTGGCTGCCTGAGGGTGGCCGGAGAGACATCCCGCGAGTCCCGGCTCCGTGACGGCGGCATTCTTGTGCGGTCACGCTCGCTAGTCCGGGGTGGGGCTGGTTTCGTGCACGGCCGGTGCGCACACCTGCGAAAATCCGCACATGAGTTCCATGTCGCCCCGTAAGAGGGCCCAGTTGTGTTCTGAGCCGGGCTGCCGGCAGCCTGCCGCGTTCGCTACCCGTACGAAGAGCACTTGGTGTGACGCCCACATCACCGAGATGCTGCGTGAGGGCGGCCTGGAACCGCTGGAGCCCTTCACGAAACCGAAGGCGTGGCGTCTGACCCGGTGCCTGGCTTGCGGCTGCGAGGCGCACTATCGCTTCGAGTACACCCTGGAAAAGAATGCCTACGGGGAAGCGACGTGCCGGGCCTGCTACTGGCGGCAGTGGGCGCAGAAGGCTCGCCAGGCCATGGGCGCGTACGCCGACCTGAGCCCGGTTCCGCAGGCCGAGGCGCGGGAGCACGCCGAGAAGAACGGATACGACTACCTCAGCGCACTGACCGCACCCTCCTTCTCCGACGACCCGCACTACGTCCGGTGCCGCTACTGCGGCCGGTTGAGCGCCGCGAGGCTGGGGGACATCGGTTTCGGCTGCCAGTGCCAGGTCAACCCTCGGCGTGCGCGGCAGACGGCCAAGCCCGCTGGGTCCAGACAGCGTGACCTCCTCAAGGACAGCGAACTGCCCGTCCTCGACTGGTGGGACCACGAGCAGAACGACGCCGCCACCTGGGAGACCGTCACCGTCACGGCACGGCGGGAAGCCGACTGGCGCTGCCCCGACTGCGGGCTGCGGTTCAGGAAACGGATCCTCGACATGGTCAACATGCGCGAGTGTCCGGAGTGCGAACCGAAGCGACGGGCTGAGTGGGAGGCGGAGCACGCGCGTTATCAGAAGACGCCGGTCGCGGACGTGCTGGTACTGCTCGCCGCCTGGGACGACGAGGCTGACCCCCGGACCGTGATGGTCGCGGACTATCGGCACCGCCAGCTACGTTGCCCGCGAGGACACCGCTGTCGCCAGTCTCCGCTCACGTATCTGCGTAACGGCTGTCCGTCCTGCCGCGGCCAGGACACACGCGTGAGGCGCCTTGAGGCGATCGAGGCCGGTCCTGAGGCCTTCGGACTCAACGCCGAGATCGCCGCACAGTGGCACCCCACCAAGAACGGCAAGACTCAGCTGTCGAAGGTGTCGCCCGGTTCACGCAAGCTCGTGTGGTGGCGGAATGAAGACTGCGGCCACGAGTGGCAGGAGACACCGGCCCGTCGGGAACAGGGCCAGCGCCTGCGCTGCCCGGAGTGCCGCACGATCCTCGACTCGCTCGCCTATCACTTCCCTGATCTGGCGGCGGAGTGGTCGCCGGCTAATCCGCTGTCCGCGTGGCAGGTGCGCCCGACCGGCCAGACCTTGTTCACACCTGCCTGGATATGCTCCGCAAACGAAGATCACGCATGGCAGGCGGCCTTGTCCTCACGGGCTAACGGCAGCGGATGCCCCGAGTGCCGGGAGCATGGCAAGTCCCGCATAGAGCTTGACCACTGGGCAGCCGCGGAGCGTGCCTTCGGCCGGGCATCGTCCGGCCAGTCAGTGCGGCACGAAGCATTCGCCCAGCGCGCGAGCTGGCTCGTCGACATCACGGTCGAGACGGCAGGGGAGCGGAAGCTCGCCATCGAGTACGACGGCTCCTACTGGCACGCGGACAAGGTTGACCTCGACATCGAGAAGTCCCGTGACCTGCTGGCCGCCGGATACCTGGTGGCCAGATTGCGCGAGTACCCGTTGCCACCGTTGTCGATCGACGACCCGAAGTACGCGGAGTTCGTCGTGTACTCGGCGCTGCCGAAGCCGGACGAGACAATCGGGCGGGTGAGCGACTGGGCAAGCAGGCAAGAAGAAGGGCCGGCGGCCCGGCGCTGAGCCCCCACGTGAGCGGGAGAACTAGGCGGCATATTCGATCAGGCGCCGTATGCGGGACGGACCCTCACGTCTGTGAGGAAGGCAGGCCATGCTGGGCTACGAAGCGATCTCACAGGGATGGACCCCCACGGCATGTAGGGAAGACCTTGATCGAGTAGTCGATCCGGTCGTAGCGCAGGATAGACCCCAAGTGCATGGGAAGGGCGGAGCATAGAGGTCTTTCCGTGCCTCGGCTGCGGACAGACCCCTGCGCGCGCAGGGAAGAAGCCTCAACCAGTGGCAGACCCCGGGGCACGGACCAACCTCCAAGCGCGTGGAGAAGGCCCCCGGCAGTCCAGAAGACGGCCGCGTCGACGGAAGTACCCCCAAGCGCGTGGGGGAAGACGAACTGTTCTACGCGGGCACCGTGCTGATCGTGGGCAGGCCCCACACGCGTGGGGAAGACGCTTCGGCACCTGCGGGTTTGAGGAATCTCCAGCCTTGTTTCGGTGACCTTACCGGAGTCGGTTGTGCTGGATGGGGGTGTTGCCGTGCTGGTGAGCAGCGAGGCCGGGCTCTGCCGGCCTGCCGCTTCGAGGGGGTGGAAACCCGAACGGTGCCTGTCTCGTGAACCCTGCCCCCGTCGCCCTCCTCCTGCTGGTACTTGGCATGGCCGTCCTGATCTCCGCCTTCGTCGCCGCCGTCGCCCTGGCCCGCTGGCACGGCGCCGCCATCCCTGCGGCGGTCATCCCGGGTGAGTGAGCAACACGCCGAACCGTCGCGTTGACCGGGCGGGGTCTGGCCCGGCCCGGCCGCTACAGGCCCTCACGGCGTGGTGAAGAAGATCTTGAGGGCCTTTACGTGCGTCTCGCCGTCCAGACCGGCCAGCAGCCGCAGAACGATGGGACCAACTTCCTCGGCCGGGGTGATGCGGCGTACCGTCGTCACCAGACGCCGCACGACCTCCTGTAGCAGATCCGCCTCCGGAGCGACGAGCTGGACGGTGTGCTCTGCTTCGTCGAGGAGCAGAGGGAGAGCAGATCCATCAGCCAGGGCGAACAAGGTCCAGGCCACGAGTGCGCCGGCGCCAGCGAGCGCGGCGAGGCACCATCTGGCGGCCCGCTCTGGATCCTTCTCGGGCAGCGCTCTGATCAACATGGTGTAGGCACGCCATCCGTCTGCCAGGGGCTGCCATGTCGAGGGGGCGGGTGAAGAGAAAGGCCGCGTAGCTGTCGGGACTCCACTGCTGCTCGCTGCGGGCGATAGTGAGCTGCCGGTCGCGTACCGGCAGCTGCGCCACGGGCAGTGCCATGAGCCGACTGTAGGACTGCTGGAGAGCGTCAGCGGGAAGCGCTCCGTCCTGGACGAGGGCTTCCAGCAGGTGAAGACTGCCGAACGTGGATACCCCTGGCTTCGGGCGTAGGCACGCAGCGCGGCGTCATCGGCGAGCAGTCCGACCCTGAGGTCACGTGCGAGACGGACCGGCGCACTCCACGCCCGCAGGTCCTTGTCACCGTCGTCGCCGGGCACGTCGGCCAGAACGTCGCACGCGTCGGCAGCAGCCAGGGCGTGGGCTCGATCGCTCCAGGACTCGGTGACCTCCTTGGAGTACTCGGTGAAAGTGGGTCGCTCCGTTCGAGGATCCCACCCGAGCCAGCCGGAGCTCTGCATTCTGAGAGAAGAACAGGCCTGCAGGATGTCGTCGCGTTGCGGGGCGACGACGAGGAGTTGTTCGAAGTGGGCCGTCAGCTGGGTCCTGGGCTCCAGGGGTGTTCACGAGTGAGGATGACCTGTAGTGCCGGGAAGAGGTTGATGATCGCTTCCCATTCACAGTGTGATCGTTTCCCGCAGCGATGCACTTCCCTGAAGATCCGATGTATTCGGGCACAGCGACGCTCACCGACTGTGGTGACGGGTGAGATCGGCCGTGGCGAACACTCCGTCACAAGACGGTACGCAGATCCACAACCGGCAGCTCGCCAGCGAGTTCCGGAGTCAGGTAGTCGCGGTAGCGGCCCTCGGCGAACAGGTCTCGTAGATACATTCCAGGGAAGTCCAGCACCTCCCGTCGGCCGCCTACGGCGATACGGACTCGGTAGGTGGTGTCGCCGTCGAGGATGAGCACGTCGCACCAGTCAGGCTCTGGTGTTTCAAGACCGACCACGGTGATGTGGTCGTCGGCCATTTGCTGGACCCACGTGGCCAGGTCTTCCAGAAGCCAGGCCACGTTCATCCATGCCGGCGCGGCGATCCCGGGCTGCCAGTCGTGTTCCCGGCGGCCCGCGCGTCCGGGCTGCGGCGGCTCACCGTCGGCATAGAGGGGTGCTTGTGAAGGACCGTCGGTCTCGGTGAAGGTGATCTGCCGCGACCGGATAGTGAGCGCGGAGATACGGAAGCGGTCGAGGCCGAGCTCGAAGGCGACTTCCGAAGCGTGCGTGAGGAACTCGCTGTCCGGGGTGGCCACGCGTCCCCTTCCATGTGCTGCGGGCCGCCCTGGAGCCATGGGCCCAGGCGGCCATGTACGGGCAGAGACTTACTGCAGCTTGGTGTAGGAAGCAACGTAGCGGTACCGGGTACCTGCAGCGGACTCCGGGCGCACACGCGGGAGAGGCTTGTAGCTCGCGATCAGCTGTTCGCTCGCAGTAGTGGATGCAGCCTGCAGCGCAGCGACTGGCGCCGACTTGGTCAGCGGCTCGTAGGAGCTGGCGTATGTCTCGCTGGTGTCCCCGGTGTCGCCCCACTCCGGAGAGGGGTTGGCCTCGATCGGAGTGTTCTGGTCGGCGTTCTCATCGGCATCCACGGTCTCGTCCGCGGGGGCCTCGATCACCTCCGGGACGTCTTCCTCTGCGATGACGTCATCTTCTGCGGCGGTGAGCGATTTGGCGTTCTGCTTGGCCAGAGTTGTACTGACCCACTTGGGGCACTTCACGACGGTCAGGCAGAACATCGTGATGACGCCCTTGTCCTGATCATCGCGCAGCTTCTTCTGGTTGACCGTCAGGTGAACCTCGTACTGCTTGACGAGATTACACACCCCGTTGCGGCACTTGTACTTACCCGCATAGGCCGTCATGCGGTACGACTGTCCGCCTATGTGATCGCGATTGGGTGACTTCGCGACGTACTCGACCGCTCCGTACTTCGTGATGTTGTGCTTCCGCTTGACCTTGTTCCAGCCGAATCCCTTGTCGTCGGCACTGTTGTAGTAGCCGACTCGCAGTGATGCCTTGCCGGGGCCGGAGTAGTCTAGGTGCTTGAGGATCTTGTAGGCCGCATTGGCCTGAACTGCGCTCTCGCCGCTGGTCGTGGCGGCGGCTGGCATGGTCAGAGTGCCGAGCAGAGCAGTGGCCGCTACAGCGCCCATG
This sequence comes from Streptomyces sp. NPDC001027, assembly GCF_040299045.1. Lineage (NCBI taxonomy): Bacteria > Bacillati > Actinomycetota > Actinomycetes > Kitasatosporales > Streptomycetaceae > Streptomyces > Streptomyces sp. NPDC001027. Next base: position 10,805 of record NZ_JBEPBI010000073.1, on the reverse strand, counting down.
GTGACCTTGACACGGTTCAACCCGAGTCTCCCCCTTGCTGATGTGTGGCGCATCGAAGAGTCGACGCAGTTGGAAACCCTAGACCGCCCGTGATCAAGTCTTCAAAGATTTTCCACAGGGGAGTGTTGGTTTTCGGACGCCACACGAATCACCCGAAGAGCCCCAAGACTGATCTGCGCCGAGAACACGGGCCCGGTCCGGCAGCAGCGCCTCGAGGGTGGCGCGGACCTTGGCGATGTTCTGGTGGACGATGGTGCGTTCGTCGTCGGCGAGCGTGCGGTCGCGCAGGCCGGGGACGGTGCGGCCGGCGGCGGCGATGAAGGCGTGGCAGGCGGTGACGAGGTCGAGGAACTCGGTGGTGCGGTCGATGTGGCGGACGGCGGGTGCGACGGGGCTGGTGCGTTCGAAGTGCTCGCGGGCCTGGCGGCTGCGTTCTGTCTGGGCATGGTTGACCTGGGAGCGGGCGGTGTGCCTGTTGACCGGACTAGCAGAAGACACGCCGCCGATGGAGAGGAGTCGATCTCTGCCTGGGCGATAGACCTCGTGCAGCTTGAAGTGAGGAGGCTGTATGGGGCCAGGATTGGCGAGGCGGAGCGGGACATCACCGAGATCCGCTTGCCGAAGTGGGGGCGGGTGGTTTCCGCCGAGGGTGTAGTGCCGTGGCTGGTGGTCGGTTCGGACGAGGTGCCGGTGGAGCCAATTCGGCGGTACCGCCGGGATTTCACGGCGAGGAACCGGCCTGGCTCGGTACGCAGCTACGCGTACGGGCTGCTGAGATGGCGGTGGCTGCAGGCTGTCCATGTCGAGTGGGATCGAGCGACCGCGGCGGAGGCCCGGGACCTGGTGCTGTGGCTCTGCCAGGCGGACAAGCCGCGGAACTCTCCTCGGCGAGCGTCGGCCCACACGGCGGGCAAGGTCAACCCGATCACTCGCAGGAGGAACCTTGGCGACGGCTACGAACCCCGGACCGTCCGTCACAACAACGCCGTCGTCCGCAGCTTCTACGAGTTCTGGATCGAGATCGGCGAAGGCCCCCTGGTCAACCCCGTGCCGCTCGACCGCAAAGGGCGGCGCCCGCACGCACACCACAACCCGCTCGATCCGTTCCGCGCGAAGGCCGGATCCGCTACAACCCCAAGGTGCCCAGATCCAGGCCCCGCGAGATTCCGGACGAAACGCTGGAAGGAACTGTTTGGGGCCCTTCGCTCCAACCGCGACCGTGCGATCCTGGCGCTGGATCTCAGCTGCGCCGCCCGCGCAAGTGAGGTCCTCGGACTCCGCGGCGTCGATTGGACTGGGGCGACCAGCTCGTGCGGGTCCGACGGAAGGGCAGCGACGCCGAACAGTGGCTGCCCGCCAGTCCCGAGGCCTTCATCTGGCTGCGGCTCTGCCTGGCCGAGCTCGGCCTGTTGAACCCGAACGACCCGATCTGGTGGACGCTTCGACGCCGCGATCACGGCAACGGCCTGCGGCATCAGCCAATGAACTACGACGCCTTGAGGGCTGTGCTCCGGCGGGTGAACGCGCTGCTCGGGACGAACTACACCATGCACGACCTGCGACACACCGCAGCCCTGCGCATGAGCCGCGATGAAAGCCTCTCGCTCCGAGACGTACAGACCATCCTCGGCCACGCCCACCTCAGCACCACCGCCGACATCTACCTCATCGAGGACGAAGCCCGGGTGATCCGCCGCGTTGCCGAGCATCTGGCCGCACGCGAACTTCGCGCCCAGCAACCCCCGCCGCCGGTCGCCGTCGGCTACCACGCCACTGACCTGGACGTGCTGTTCGGAGGTCTCCCGCGATGACCGTGACCACCAGCAGGCCGGCCGATTCTGTCCCGTCTGCCCGAGACGCCCTCGACCATCAGCCGATGCTCGCTGCCGACTGCGGCCCCTTCGACGAGCTCTCGGTCGAGGGCGTTCTGGAGCTGCTGCCGTCACTCTCGACGTTTCCGCCATCAACGAGCAAGCGAAGCAGGAGCAAGCGGGCCGGGCGGTCGCGCGGGACCGCCCGGATCCTCGGCTGGCTATTGTCCTTCCCGGGGGACGGCTGGCAGGAGCGGTGGATCGTCTCCGGCGCCGACAGCAGCCTGGACTGGATCGACGTCGTCACGGCCGGATACGGGTGCGTCGAAGCGTCCCGACGTTCCGTGACCACGGACGGGCTGGGCTGCTTGCTGCTGGCCAGGGTGGTGCGTCCGAGCTACGAATTCCTGCAGTGTTACCGGACCTCGGGGCTCTACCGCCACGCCAAGCGGGAGTTCGGCGCCGACCTGTTCAGCAGCTCCGGCAGGCTGGCATGGCCCGGGGAATGATCCCGAGTCACCTGAGCACGGCCGAGAACAGCCTGGTGAAGGTCGCCTTCCGGACCGGCCGTGACCTCGCCGATCTCACCGCAGACGACCTGATCGCTTACCACGACTGGAACAAGAAGACGAGGCGGCCCGCCGCACCAGGGCAGTCGACCTCGGCATGCCGACGTTCCATCAGATCACCGGCTGGAACAGCGCCGTCGTCAAGCCCTGAAGAGCCGGGGGCGCACGCATCGGTTCGGCCGGGGGCCGGTTTTTCGCTACCGCACACCTCCTATGGATTCGTCGCCTTTTCGGCTGATCCCTCGTTCACAAAAGCGGGTGCCGTCAAGAGAACGTCATGTTGAGGAGGCGCCCAGAGGGGTGGTGTGGAGTTCGATGTCGGGGAAGACAACGCGGCAGCTGTGGTGGGCGTTGCTGGGCATCGCTGTGGTCCTGTTGGGGAGCAGTCTCGTATGGGGCGTCGACACCCTGTTCACGCGTAGCCTGCAGCCCCAGGACACCGCGAGCGTGCTGGGCCTTTTCATCGGGGTTGCTGGTGTCGTGCTGAGTATGCTCGCGCTCCGGCGGCCTACGGAGACAGATCCGGCCATACTCGCGGGACGGCTGGCAGCCCGCGTCCGCAACACCGAAGGCGAGCAATGGCGTCGGCTGCTGGGTGGAGACCGGGTTCCGATCAACATCACCTTCACCTTTCAAACCGGCGGGCGGCGCGCAGCTGTGCCGCCGCAGCGGCCGGCCGGTTCCCTGGATGGCGTCGCGGACGACTTCATGGCCACCCGCCCACGCCGACTGGTCATCACCGGAGAACCAGGAGCTGGCAAGACGGTCCTGGCGGTCAAGCTCATCCTGGCTCTTCTCGCCCGGCGCGGCTCGGACGACCCAGTGCCGGTCCGATTCCCGCTGTCGGACTGGGACGTGACAGTACCGCTGGAACGATGGCTGAGCGAGCGGCTGGAACACGACTTCGACCTGGCCGCCGCAGAGGCCCAGTGCCTGGTGGAACACCGGCTGGTCCTGCCGGTAATGGACGGTCTCGACGAAATGGATCCGCCCGACACCGACCGCCCGGAGCGAGCGACAACCGCGCTGCGGCTGCTCGCGGCCTATCAGGACGGCACTGATCCCTCACCCTTCGTGCTCACCTGCCGCAGCGCCTTCTACGAACAGGCGACTGCACACGGCTCACCGGCCGCCGATACCGCCCGCGTGCACCTGGGGCCGGTCTCGGCCGATCAAGCCCGGGCCTTCCTGGAAGACCGGAGCAATCAACCCGAACGTTGGAACCATGTCCTTCGCGTCCTCGCGGATCGCCCAACGGGCCCCCTAGCCCACGCGCTCTCAACTCCCTGGCGTCTCACACTCGCTACCACCGCATACGCCCACGACGGTGACCCTGGAGAACTGCTGAACCACGACTCGCCGACCGCCATCGACCGTCACCTGCTCGCCCGCTACGTCCCCGCCCTCACGGCTCTGCTACCCGATCCCCACTACCCAGCGGAGCGCGTCGAGCAGTGGCTCTTCATCCTCGCTCGACACCTCGGCCGGCACGGCGAGACCCGTATCGTTCCGTACCGTTTGTGGCCGCTGGCGGGGCGGCTGCGCGTCCTGGCCTTGGATCTGCTCCTCGTGGTGGTCTGCATCGTCCCTGCCGTGCAGACTCTGCGCGACTACTCATGGTTCGCTCTTGCCTTTGCGGGGCCGATGTCCCTGCTCGATGACGTATGGCTGGCTATCGGGGTCGGGGCGATCTTCTGGGCCTTCCGGCTCGGCTCTCCAATCCCGGCCGTCGCGCGCTGGCCCCGTCGGGGCACCCATGCACGGCTTGATCTGGCACGGCGGCGCCGCACACGGGGCGTCGCCGTGGGCGGGGCGCTTGGTGCGGCCACCGCCATTTTCATCACCGTCCAGCCGCTTCAGTGGGGGTTCCCCAGCGTTTACCTTGCCTTCCCGTACACCGAAGTAATGGGCGTCATGCTGTCGTCCTACGCTGTGTTGGCGGGCCTTGTGGTCGCGGTGACGACAGGCGCCATCGCAGCGGTCACAACAGAGCCGTCCCGCGAGGCCGATAACAGTGCCCTCGACCTGGGACACCCCCTGCGCGGTGACCTGGTCGCTGGCCTTGCCAAGGCCATCTCCTACGGCGCAGCGCTAGCTCTCCTAGTTTCGCTGTTCAAGGTGAGCGAAGTCCTGGGCGATTACCTGTACTGGGCCGACCTCCTGGACGAACCCGTGTCCACCGAGTACACCGACTACACTGCTGGCGTCTCCAGCGGAATGGCCCTAACACTGCTCATCGCAGCAGTCTGTCTTCGCGCCACACGTCGTTATGTCGCATTCGTGGTATGTTTGCGCGGACTACCTCGGAGATTGGGCCGGTTTCTATCGTGGGCATGCGAGGCCGGGTTGCTCCGCACGTCCGGTGACGCCTACCAATTTCGCCATTTGCAGCTACAGCAATGGCTCGATAGCCGTGCACCTGACGGAGCCCCACGGACTCGGACGCCGAACGTCCACTCATGATCGTCCGCTCAGAAAGCTAGTTCAGAAAATCGTCGCTCATCGCCTTGAACGCGACTGCGGGCCGGCGCAGCAGATTGGTTGCGGCCGCCGCTGCGGCCGTCTCGTCGCGGGTGAACTCCTCCACTACCCGGGCCTTGTCCTCGGCCGGGACCTTCGCCGCGACCTGCAGACGCGCGGTGCCGGCGCGTACTCGCGAGGCGTCCTCGCCGAATGTCACGTCTCTGACATGGTGCAGGACCTCAACTGACCAGTGATTCTGGACGAGTTCGGCGACTTGTGCCGGGCCGGCCTGTTCGAGCGTTCGGTGTGCTGGAGGCCAGCCTGGTTTGTTTGCACAGGTCGAATTCGGTGTCAGCGGCAAAGCGGGCGATGGCGGCCGGCGACGTGGCTCCGCCGAGGAGGGCGACCAGGTGGAGCGTGAGCAGGGAGCCCAGGCGGTAGCGGCGGCCGTGGACCCGGCGGGGATCGGGTATCCGCCCCAGCACTTCGGCGAGAGTGGTGAACTGCTGCGGTTCCGAAACCGGGCAGGTGGTAGTCGATGTCCTCACGGTGGCGCCGCAGGGCACCGATCAGGGAAGATGGCACGCGAACCCAACCCCTGTTCGTGATCAAAGGCTTCGACAACCTTGATCATCAGGGTCGCGTCGGGCGAACCACACGCAGCAGCGCGTACGCAGGCGACCAGCTCATCTCGCCAGCTGAGAACGCATCAGCCCTGAAGGTAGGGAGGCGACATCGCAACTGCGATGGACTGTGAGGCGATGCGCGAGGGGGCCCCGCGCGTGGGGATGGAACGGGGCAGCGCAGACCGGTCGGGGAAGCGCGATGAATGACCCTGACGCGAACGGCAACGGGACAGCCATATACATGGCCACCCATCAGCCCTGCCGGGGCAGGCCCTCGACTTGTGAGGAAGGGCAGCTCCCCGCGGTACAGAGGCAACGGTGGAAGGGAGGGACCCTCACGTGTGGGGACAGGACCCGACGGCTACAGATGGTCATGGAGCAGCGGCAGATAGACCCCCAGCGTGTGGGGAGGACCTACTGCCCCCGCCGGTGCGCGAGGTCGACGCGGACAGACCCCCACGCGAGTGGGGAGGACCCTTCAGGACCTGTGGGTTTGAGGAATCCCCAAGCCTACACGCCGCCGTCGAGAAGAAGACGGGCGTCTTCCGCAGCCCGGCTCCGCCACTTCCGCTGTCGCTCAACGACCACGAGTGTGCGCCGGCGGATGGTCTGCAGTGCCTGCTGCGGCTCATGGCCGTGATAGGTCCCCAGGGTCTGAACGAGGTCTTCGAACGCGCCCAGGACGGCCAGTACCGCTGCGGTGACGATCTCGGGATCGGCGCGCATGACCGGCCGGTCGTCCTCGTCGGAACCGGATGCCTGGGCGATCATCCACACGGTGCTGTGGGACGTGGGGGAGGATATCCGGTACCAGGCAGGCAGGTGCGTCGGCCGCTGCGCAGCGATATTGGTGAGGTTCACCGTGAACGGCTCTTTCACCGATCCCAGCACGGCGGAGTTCGGACGGCCTCTGCTGTCCAGCCCGATGCTCATTCCGGCCTGCTGCGAGGCGCGCTCGGCGTGTTCCCAGATCCTGTCTGCTTCGGGGACCGCCTGCGTGCCGACGTCCCTGGCTGCGGTCTGATGCTGGCGGGCTCCGTTGAGCCACGCGGCCGCGATACGCACCGCACGTTGTTGCGGACCGAGCGAGGCTTCGTAGAGGTGACACACGCGGATGGCGCCCTCCTGCACGACGCGAGAGAGCGAGACGAGGGACCATATGGCCACGGGCTCGCCCACGAGTGTCCGCTGCATTGCCTGCACGTGATCCAGGATGTTGCCCACAGTGAGCTGCGTGTTCCATGCCGCCCACGCCCACAGGCGGCGCCGCGCCGTGCGGTACCGATGATGTGAGGAGCTGACCCAGGAGGCATCGGCTGGCGACATCCCCTCGACCGAATCGCCCTCGGCGAGGCTCTCGGTGAATTCGCTGAAGGACCGGCAGGCGTGTCGCAGGGTGCGTGCGCCCTCGTTCACGACCTCTTTCGGGACACCGAGACGACGCGGGTCAGGAGCGGCATCTGCGTTCATCCCAGCGACCGTACACGTCTGACCGGCTGCCTGGCGCCGCTCTCATCAGCGTTGCCCGGCCCGTCGTACCGTTGGGCATCGGCTTCGCCGAGGTGGAGGCCGGATCGTGTGTGCGCTCTGCTGCGAAAGGACAGGCTGCGCACAGCGAAGGACTGTCAGGGAAAGAGTGATTGAGGGCGATCCGTCCTCGTACGATGTGCTGTCATGGAAGCGCACTCCGAAGCACAAACTCACCGCGCCTTCAGCAAGGCATCCCCGGCGCCGGTGCGGCCCGCCGGCGCTGTCGTCATCGGTGACGTGGACGACCCTCACGTCGAGGCGGTGCTGCAGCGGCTTCCACGGGAAACAACAGCCGTCCTGGACGCGGCCACCCTGCCCGCCGCTCTGAGTCGGCTGAGCCCGCAGGACAGCGTCGTGTTCGACCGGTTGGGACAGCCCGTTCAGCTGTCCCGACACGCACCCGCCCGGGGCTGGATCAGACGGCTGGCACCCGCAGGCTGGGACACCGGCGTGGAACTGGGCGGCCAGGCCGCAGCGGGTATGGCCGCCCGGATGACAACTCTCGCCGCAGTACTGCGCGATGCAGGACTCACATGGCTCTGCACGGTGGATGCGCTTTTCACCGCAGAGAACAAGATCGTTCAGTACCGGGCCGCCGCAGCGCTGGGAGTTGCCGCGCCGGCCACTCTGGTATGCGGCGACCCGGCCGTACTGGCGGCGGAGCTGGGGGAGCCGTTCATCATCAAGCCCCTCGGCCCCGGCAACTTCACCGGCAAGGACGGCAGCCAGCACATCGTGCACGCTCAGGAAACCACCGGCGACGCCCTGACGGGCATCGACCTCTGGGACGCACCGTTCCTGGCCCAGCGCAAACTGCACGCCCGTACACACCTGAGGGTCGTCACCGTCAACGATCGTGCCTGGACTGCCGAACTGGACGCGACAGGACTGCCCCTGGACTGGCGCCAGACCGACGAAGCCCATCACTCCTTCACCGCGTCCACGCGCTGGCCGGCGGTAGAGCACGACGCCGTCCGGCTCGCCAGCCATCTCAACACCGGCTTCAGCTGCCAGGACTGGATCGTGGACAGGGACGGCCCGTGGTTCGTGGACCTCAACCCGGGTGGCCAATGGCTCTTCCTGCCGCAGGCTGTCACCGACCAGGTCGCCGACAGCCTCGCCCACTGGCTGCAAGGCATCTGACATGGCAGCAGTCACCGGCCGCTTCGCCGAAGCCCGCCTCTACCTCATCTACTGCATGGCGCTGCTGCACCCCGGCCGCACCCTGCCCACGTTCGCAGAATTCCCGGATCGCACCTGCGACCTGAACCAGCACAGCGACGACGAACTGACACTTCTCATCGAGGAGGGACGCAGACAACTCGACCGGCAGATGGCCGACTTGGACCGCATCCGCAACAGAGCCGGTGTGCTCGCCACCGTCTCCCTCGCCCTCACCGCCGCCCTCGCCACCAAGGCCTCCGGCGCCGTACAGCAGCACTGGATCCTTCTCGCCCTGTACATCTGCTCCTGCACGTTGGCGGTCCTGGCCATCGCAGGAGCCGCCTCCGTCCTTTCCGCCCGAGCGGTCTTCGGCCGCACCGATACCTACCTGGCGACGCAGGCGGCTCGGCCCTTGCGTACGTCGCTTGCGGAAACGTACGCGGAGCTGTCCGGCGTGGGGGAGGAAACAGTGAGAACCTTCCTCACGGTCTTCCGCGACGCAGTGACACTGACGGTAGCCTCCGCCCTGGTCTTCCTGCCCGTTCTGGCAGGACTCGCACGCGACACGAACAACCCGCCTGCCACGAAGGAGCAGACATGCCGAACCTCTACGACGTGCTCAGCGCCGACACCCCGCAAGTGAATCCGCGAGACACATCAGCAACCTCTCCCACACAGCCCCCGAAGCCCAAGCCGGGAACCCATCAGACCGCTGCGGCAGAGACGATCGACAACGACTGCGCCGGCATGCTCCTCGGAGCGGTCAGCATGTGAGTGCGGACGGACACGCTCTGCCGGGCGGGGGCCCCGGCAACGGGACCGACCAGGCCCTGCACAGCAGACCTCCACGCTGTGGAGACTGGACGACGCCGACGTCTGCCGGCACGGCAGCACCCTGTTCGAGGCCGCCACGGCCCTGCCCGCGCCCGAGCGCCCGGCCCAGTCGGAGCGACTGCGTCTTGCACTGGTGGAATCAGGCGAGGATCGCCCGGATTCCGGCGACAGCCAGCTGACAGCCGCCGCCTCCGCATGGACGAGGTATGCAAGGGTTGACGCCCTCGCGGCGCCTGATGCACCTGCTGGTCGGTAGGCGCCCTACGGACACGGCCGCCCGCCACCACACGCAGCGGCTGGAGAACTTCGGACGTGTGCGCCCCGGCGCTGGCAGGAAACGGGGACCTGGAACCCAGGGGTAGTATCAGGGCAGTTGGATGGGGAGCCATGATGCTGATTTCCGCAGACGATGAGGGCACACCGGCCGACACGGCCGCAGTCCGTGACCCCGTCGGCGTTCTTGCGTCCGCCCACCTGGCATCCCCCGCCGAACAGGTGCTCTTGGACTGGCTGGAGGCGCACATTGCCTTGCAGACCCGCCTGGACCACGACGGCGTTGCCAGATGGGCGTACCGTTCGGTGTACGAACTGGTGGCCGCGCACGGCCGCTGGTTCACCCCCGCGGTGCTTCCGGCACAGGTCCGGCCGCTGCCGGAGCGGCAGTGCTTCGCCAACGCGGCGGCGACCGAGCGGGAGCACCCTCACCTGGTCTACACCGAGGGCTTCGCCGTCGCGGCCGGCAGCCCCGTACCAACGGCCCACGCCTGGTGCACAGACGCGGACGGCCAGGTGATCGATCCGACCTGGCCGGAACTCGGAGGCAGCGCGTACCTGGGAATCGTCCTGCCCTCGAACCTGCGGCCGCGCACGCATTGCAGTTGGGGCGTTCTGGAAGCGCCTGACTCCCTTTACCCGCTGCTGCGCGATAGACTGTGAGCCGGGCGTCGGTGACTCGTTGCGCTGCCCCCGGCCCCGCCTCGGCCGCCGTGCCCGCGGCCGGGCGCCCGGCATCGTCCGCCGTCGCGCCCGTCGTGCTGCGTTCCCCTCCCCAGCCTGCCTCTCTGTATTCTCGGCCTGCGGCTGGGTCTGTGCTTGTGGCGGAGTTGTTCGGTGAACGGGTGAACAGTCCGGCGCACGTCGTGACTGCGCCTCACAGCCGCCTCCGCGGGCTGCTGCTCCGCGCCCTGCGGCCCCCGGCGTCGCCACGCCTCGTGCTGCTCCCGCTGGCTTCTATCCGGTCGTCGACCACACCCACCACCCTTCTCCCGTGCGTGGGCCCCGCCTCGGCAGGGTCAGCCGCGGGGGTCAGCCGCGGGGCGGCTCCTGGTCGCCGAGGACGAGCAGGGCGTGCTCCTGGTGGACGTACCGCAGCGGGTCGGTGTCCCAACTTGTCCGCGCAGAGTGTCTTCCCGGAAGTAGGTCGTGATCTGTGGCTATACGCGATTCGACCTTGAGAAGACGCGGACACTTTGACGCGAAACCTTGGGACATTTCTACGCGATTCCTGATAGGCGGGTGGCCGTTGGCCTGCGGCTTTCTGACGTCACCATGGAGCTTCGTCGGCAGGTGCGGGAAGCGCTGGATCTGTCTGTTCAAAACGAGGGCTGCGCCCGCAAGCCGGCTCGCTTCGATCCCGCGAGTGATGCGCACCGGTGCAGACGCTCGCCAGGAGCACCGGACGCGGGCACGCCACGACCGCCCGGAGACGGAAGGTGAAGTTTCCCCGTGATCTCGGACACGGTTCTGTTATGCCGCGAGGGTCTGATCCTGTTGGTAGCGCAGGCGCGCCTCGTGGGGCGTGAGGTAGC
>NZ_JBEPBI010000072.1:0-37066 GCF_040299045.1 Streptomyces sp. NPDC001027 | reverse complement strand
CGACGCGGCCCGGCGCCGCGGCGAGGACCTCTCCCGCGGCGGGGGCCTGCGCCACCACGGCCTGTCCGAGCCACAGCTCGATCCCGGTGGGCACCGTGGCGGGGGACTCCGCCGACAGGGCCGGGGCCCGGGTGAGCCGTGCCTGCGCATGCCGCGTGGCCACCACGCGGGCTCCGTCCTCGAGCGCGGCGAGCGCGGACCGGTGCTCGGCGTCCGCGGCGAGCCACGCCCCGCGGTCCATGGAGTCCGCGCCGGTGGACAGGTCGAGGAAGCCGATGTCGGCGGCGGTCACGCCCCGCAGCAGACCGTGCACGGCCGCCTCGGTCCCCGCCGGTGCGTCGGCTCGGGGCGGGGCATCGGCTCGGGACGCGGCAACGGTTCGGGTCGGCGCATGGGGGCGGGACGGGGCGTCGGCCGCACCGATCGCGTCCCTGACGAGGCCGGTCATCACCTGATGGGGCAGCCGGGTGGCCCGTTCGAAGATGAGCCACTCGTGGTCGAGAGCGGCCGAGGCGTAGGCGTTCTCCTCGTCCACGGCGGCCTGGTGATGGCCGCTGGCCACCAGGACGGCGGCGCGCAGCACCACGAGGGGCCACAGCACCTCCGCCTCCTGCACGGAGAGCGGCCGCGCCGCGTGGAAGGCCCGGACGGCGGGCAGCACGTGGTGCGGTTCGACGCCGTCGTGGTGGAGCATCGAGGACAGCGACACGGCCAGTTCGCCCACCGCCCAACTCGTCGTCAGATCACCGAAGTCGATGATGCCGTCGGGCATCGGCGGGTGTCCGACGAGGGAACGGATCAGATTGTCGTCCGTGAGGTCCAGGTGCACGGCCTGCGACGGCAGCGCGGCGGCGTGGCTCTCCACCGCGGCCCAGGCTTCGACGGTCGCGGTGCGGACGGCGTCGCGCCGGTCCGGGTCGTCGATGTGCCCGGCGAGCTCGGCGACGACACGGGACGCGTGCCGCACGTCCCACTGGAGCACCCGCTCGAGGCCGGGATGCCGGAAGTCCCGCAGGGCGCCGCTGACCTTCGCCACGACGGCGCCCATGCCGGCCACCGTGACCGGGGAGAGGTGACGGGAACCGGTGAGCGGTCCGCCGGGCAGAAAGCGAAGCAGCCGGGCGACGGCCGGTCGCCCCCCGATGTCGACCGTGGTGCGGCGCGGAGAGCCGTCGGTGTGGCGCACCACGGTCGCCACGCGCAGTTCCGGGTGCGCCGCGGCGATCAGATCGGCGGCCGTGTCCTGGGCGTCGATCTCCACCGGGCCGAAGGCGGGGTTGGCGATCTTCAGGATCAGCGGTGCTGTCCCGTCGTCCGCGCGGAGCAGGAAGTTGGCGTCCTGCTGACTCCCCAGGGGCGTGGCACGAGCGGAGACGCCGAGGTGGCGGGCGGCGATGCGCTCGGCCTGGGCGCAGGTCACCTGCGGTACCGGAAGGGAGCCGTGGGCGAAGAAGTCGACGGGGCGGTGTGCGTCGTGCGGCATGCGGGGTTCCTCGGCTGACTGGACGGACCCGGGGTCCGAGGCGCGGCTGTCGGGCGCTGCGGGTGTCACTGGTCGACGTCCCACAGGAAGCGGTGGGTGTGGATGCCGAAGTAGGGGAAGCTCTCCACGGACGTGATGCCGTCGACCGCCCGGACGACGTCGTTGACGAAGTCCAGGAGAGTGCGGGGGCTGCTGCACACGACCTCGGTGAACAGGTCGTAGCGGCCGGAGGTCAGGACCGTGTAGACGACCTCGTCGTGCTGGGACAGCTCGTCGGCCACCGCGCGGGAGTCGCCCCCGATGCGCAGGCCCAGCAGCGCCATCGTCTGCCGGTTCATGGTCATCGGATCGGTCACCCCGACGACCTGAACGACCTTGCTGTCGATCAGCCGCTGCAACCGCAGCCTCGCGGCCGAGGGCGACAACCCGACCTTGGGTCCCAGGTCGGCGTACGGGATACGGCCGTCGACCTGGAGCTCCCGCAGGATGGCCCGGTCGATGTCATCCATCGAGCACTTCTCCTCCGACCGAAACAACTGACCGTGCATGTGATTCCGCCACCATGCCGGTCCTCGACGCTCGAATCAAGCGTTCGGATGAAGGAATCGAGCATTCAACGGTGGCGGAGGTCGCCAAGGCGCCTGTCGGCGCGGGGTCCGTCGCGCGGTCGCGTTTTTCCGCTGTGGACGCCTCTTCCGCCTCGCCGAAGCGACTTACCCGCAATAGATCCGATGTATCTACCTCTTTCACCCACCTGCACCTCGCCCCCGTGAAGGTGAATGCCCCCAAAGTGGGCCGGATTTGCGCCATCCCGTCGCCAGTTCCGCCCGCATCTAGACGTGACCGCCGCCGAGCCTCTATAAATCCATCCGATGTCTCCTGTCCGGGGCGGCGGAAGGACCGTGGCCCCGGTCGGCAGTCCGCTCCCGCACGCCCTGCCCCCGACACACGGAGCCGCACCATGTCGTCAGCTCGCCTCAGCAGACGTTCTCTGATGAAGGCCGTCGCCCTCGCCGGAGGCATCGCGGCCTTCGGTCTGCCGCAGGGCCTCTGGCCCACCGCGGCCCAGGCGTACACCGTCCCCTCGAAGATGGACTGGTGGTACCAGGCCAGGTTCGGAATGTTCATCCACTTCGGGTCCTACTCCCAGCTCGGCCAGGGCGAGTGGGCGTTCGACAGTCAGCAGTGGAGCAAGGCGAACTACCAGACCCAGGTCACCCAGAACTTCGACCCGACGCAGTTCAATGCCGACGCCATCGCCGAGCTGGCCGAGAACGCCGGCATGAAGTACCTGGTGATCACCGCCAAGCACCACGAGGGCTTCGCGATGTGGGACTCCGACGTCGCCGGCTTCACCGACACCACGGGCGCCAAGCGGTACAACCTGCACGACTACCACGGCGTGCAGAGCGACCCGCTGATGGACCTCAAGACGGCGTGCGAGAGCCGTGGCATCAAGTTCTGCCTGTACTACTCGATCCTCGACTGGAACCACCCTTCGCAGACCGACCGTCACGAGGGCGGTCTCACCACGATGTCCTCGCAGGCCGCCCGCACCGCCTACCTCGCCGACCTCAAGGCACACCTTCAGGAACTGCTGGATCGCTACGACCCGGCGCTGCTGTGGTTCGACGGCGACTGGTTCGACGAGCCGTCCAGCCCCACGCTCGAGGACTGGTGGCTGGCGTCGGACGGCGTCGACCTCTACAACTGGCTGATCGCCCGCAAGCCCGGCCTCATCGTCAACGAACGGGTGAAGCGGGACCACGGCCTCGGCGACTACGCCGTCGCGGAGTTCGGGATACCCGCCGCACCGATGAGCCGGCCGTGGGAGCGGTGCGCCACCATGAACGGCGCCTGGGGTTACAACGCGTCGAGTGAGAACTCGTACCGATCCGTCAAGGACGTCGTCCAGGAGCTGGTCACGGTCGTCTCCCGGGACGGCAACCTCCTGTTGAACATCGGCCCCAAGGGCGACGGCTCGGTCACCGCGGGAACGCAGACCGTGCTGAACGGCCTGGCCTCGTGGATGTCGACGTACGGCGACAGCATCCACGGCACCAGCGGCAGCCCGTCGACCACCGAGCCCGCGTGGGGGAAGGTCACCAAGAAGAACGGCAAGCTCTTCGCCCATGTGTTCACCTGGCCCACGGACGGCAAGCTCCAGATCCCCGCGATCGACAACACCATCAACCGCGTCTACCTGATGAACAACCCCTCGGTCTCACTGCCGTACACCCTCTCCGACCAGATCAGCGTCACCGTGCCGGCCACCGCGCCGGACGCGAGGGTCTCCGTGGTGTGCGTCGAGGTCCAGGGCATGCCCGTGAGCCTCTCCGCGCCGGCGGTGTTCCAGCACGTCGACTACCAGGGCACTCGCGCCGACCTGCCGCTCGGCAGCTACACGTCCTCCCAGCTGACCGCCGCCGGCCTCGGGCCCGCCATGGCCTCCTCCCTCCGGGTGCCCGCCGGATTCCAGGTGACGGGCTACTCCGGCGACAACTTCACGGGCACCGCCTGGACGTTCACGTCGGACGCCCCCGATCTGCGCGTGACCGGCAACAACGACGCCATCGCCTCCCTGAAGGTGACGTTCGCCCCCGCCGCGTACCTCCGCCTGACCAATGTCACGAACGGCCTGGTCCTGGACAGCGGCGGCAATGTCGCCGCCGGCTCCAACCTGAAGCAGTGGGAGGCGGTGAACTCCACCAATCTGCAGTGGCAGGCCGTCGAACTCGGCAACGGGTACTACAGACTCGTCAACCGCACCAACGGCATGGTCGCCGACGGCTGGGGCTCCACCGCCAACGGTGACCCCGCCCGGCAGAAAGCCTGGGACGGCGGTGTCACCCAGCAGTGGCAGATCACCCACCGCGGCCAGGGCCAGTACTCGATCGCCAACCGCAGCACGGGCCTGGTCCTCGACGGCGGCGGAAAGGTCGCCTCCGGGTCCGTGACCAAACAGTGGACATGGCAGCAGAGCACCAACCTGCTGTGGACGATCAAGCCGGTCTGACCGGTTCCCCTGGTTCCTCGGCCTGTCGACCGCCCGTCGGTTGACAGGCCGACGCCGGAAAGCGGCACGGAGTCAGTCGAAAAGAGGCCGAAGGGGGAGAGTCGGCTGACGCCCTCGTGGTGAGGTGGGCGCCGGCCGGCGGCGCGGTCGTCCTCAGACCGTCGGGACGTGTCCGGCCTCGGTCTTGGCTTCGGCGCCCGACGACGCGATCAGTTCCGAGACCCCGGCCCCGCGGTCCATGAGGCCGCCGAGGACCGCGAGCCCGAGTCCCACGGCCGCGAGAGCGGCGCCGACCAGAGCGGGCGAAGCCCAGCCCCAGCCGGCCGAGATGACCAGACCGCCGAGCCAGGCGCCCCCCGCGTTGGCGAGGTTGAAGGCGGAGTGGTTGGAGGCCGCCGCCATCGTCGGGGCGTTCTTCGCCTTGGCCATGAGCAGCATCTGCAGGGGCGTGGTGACGAGGGCTCCCATCGCGCCCATGACGACGAGCGTGATCAGCGCGGGAACGGCGCTGTGCACCGTGAGGTAGAACGTCACGAGCGTCGCGCCGAGCAGCGCGAACCCTCCGTACAACGTCGGGCGCAGCGCGCGGTCCGTCAGCGGGCCCGCGACCAGCGTGCCCAGCGTCATACCGAGGCCGTACAGCGCGAGAACCCAGGTCGTCGAGGCGTCGGTGAAGCCCGTCAGGTGGGTCAGCATCGGCACCAGGTAGCTGTAGACGGCGAAGAAGCCGCCGAATCCCACGACCGCGGTGACCAGACCGAGAACGACCTGCCGGTTTCCCATCGCCCGCAGCTCGTGCCGGATGCCGGCCTGGTGGCCGCGCGGCTGGTGGGGGACGAAGGCGGCCAGCGCGGCGAGGGCGACGAGACCGATGACGGCGACCGCGCAGTAGGCGTATCGCCAGCCCAGCTGCTGGCCGAGCGCCGTGCCGGCCGGCACCCCGACGATGTTCGCGACGGTGAGCCCGAGGAACATCCTGGAGACCGCCCGTCCGGCCCGGTCGGGGGCGACCAGGCGGGAGGCCACGACAGCGCCCACGCCGAACAGCGCTCCGTGCGGCAGACCCGCCAGGAATCGAGCGGCGAACAGCAGGCCGAAGTCGGGAGCCAGGGCGGACGCCACATTGCCGACCACGAACAGCCCGGACAGCAGGAGCAGGAGGCGCATGTGGGAGACGCGCGCGCCGAGGCCCGTCAGCACCGGGGCGCCGACGACGACGCCGAGCGCGTAGGCCGAGACGATGTTGCCGGCCTGCGGCACGGACACGCCGATTCCGTCGGCGATCTGGGGCAGCAGCCCCATCGTGGCGAATTCGGTCGTGCCGATGCCGAACGCGACGAGGGCAAGAGCGAGCAGAGCCAGGGGCATGGAACGGGGACACCTTTCACCGCAGCGGGTCCGGAGACGACGGAGCAGACGCACGCCACAGCCGTGCTGCGGTCGTGGCCGTCCAGGGCCGGCCGCCATCGCCCGGCTCCCCCGCACAGAGGGGGCTCCAACGAGTGCAGCGACGACAGGAGGGAATGCATTCCAAGATCGGCCCATCCGGGGGTATGGCACCTGTCACACCCCGGCATGGCGCAGCCGTCACCGCGTCTTCCCGGTCTCAGAAACGGGCGTCGGGTCTCGCTCTGCGCGTCGAACACACGGCCGCACGCTGTGACCTACGACACAATCGTGGATCCCAAGGTGTACATTACTCGATCGCGAGCATGCGCGTCACAAGCTCGGATCAAGGCCCTCCCCCCGGCCACCGAGCTCCGTCGTCCCCACGCCCACCCCCCAGGGCGGTGGGGACGACGCACTCCAAGGCGCCGCCTCAGCGATGGCGCCCGGAACTCAGCCGCTCTTGCGACGGAACGAGCGCTGGCTTGCGGCCGGACCGTGTGCGCCGTGCACCTTGGACGTGTCGGTGTTCGCGGCGACGTCGGCGGCGTCCGCCTGCATCCCGCGTTTGCGCGCCAGGGCTTCTCGGAACTTGCGCTTCAAGTCGTCCTGGCCGCCGTCGGGCGTGAGGGCGGCCTGGTCGCTGTCGACCGGCTCCGTGCTCTCGGGCGATGAAGACTCTCCAGCCATGGTGACCTCCTGGGACCGGGCAGTGGAAAGGACAGCTTGTCATGCAAGCCCTCCCGGTCATGGCGGCCCCGCTCAACGACCCGTCGAGCCGCGCCTTCTGCGGCGCCGGACGGCGTCCCCGCGTGCCGTGCGCCAGCGTGAACGCGCCTGTTCCAGCACCTCCTCCCACTGCCTGCGGACCTCGTGCTCGGAGGGGCGCAGGCCCTGGCGCAGACGCGCCAGCTCCTCGCTGATCTCGCGCCCCAGCACGGCCGAGACCACGATGACGAGCATGGCGGCGAACAGGGCCGAGAGCATGGCGAAGACGGCGCCGACCACTCCGTAGCGGTCCGCGTAGGAATTGAACAGACGCGGCAGATAGAGGGGAGCTGCCCACGAGTACAGGCTGATCAGCACCGCCCCGGTGATCCCGAACGGGATCAGCTCGACGCCCGGGACCCGTTTCGCCGACAGCAGCCGGCCGCTCCACACCAGGAACACCGCGCTCACCGCCGCCTCGCACACGGCCGCCGGCAGGCCCCCTGCCCATCCGCCGAGCACAGCGGAGAGCCATCCGCTGACCAGGGCATAGCCGCCGAGGGACAGGATCCACCACAGGCCGTTGCGGGAGTTGCGCACGCTGAGCGGCGAGAGCCCCCAGGTCTGCTCCACCAGCCGCTGCGCCGCGCGCGCGAAACTCAGCACGGAAAGAATCAGAAACAGCACCCCGAGCACGCCGGTGCCGGTGTCCGCCTCCTGCGCGGGCGAGAACAGATACGTCACGGCCTCCGCCCCGGCCCCGTCCAGGTCGTATCGGCTGATGATCCGCTCCGCCGCGTCGACCTGGACCATGCCGCCCACCACGACCCCGGCCAGCACCGTGAGCGGGATCAGCGCGGTGAACGCGCTCGACGCCAGCGCCATCGAACGGTCGAACCCGATGACCGCCTGGAACCGGCCGATCACGCGCAAGGCGAAAGCGGGTCGGATGTAGAAGGTCAGCGTCCTCACGAGACGCTCACGACGGAGCACCGCCCTGCGCCCTCCTTCCCCGACAGCCCCCTCACACAGCGTGAGCGTATCCGCCGGCGCCCCCTGGCCCGGGAACGCCGCACGGACCACGCCCCGACCGGCCCACGGCGGCGCCGCTCAGGGGAGAACGGCTCCGGGGACGGCGGAGAAGGAGCCGATCACGGGATCAGCCGGGGCGGCCGGGGGAAGCCACGGCGGACGACCGCAGGTGTGAGCACACGCCCGTCGCACCCGCCCTGGGGATGCGCAGCCGGTGCACGAGGTCACGTATGAGACGGGTGTCGAGTGTGGTGCGCCATGTCAGTCCCGGGTACCTGGCGCGCAGATGCGACAGCGCCCTCGTGCCCAGTCCACAGGTACGGAACGGCTCGTCGAGCACGACCTCGGTGATCACCCCGTCCGCGCACTCGCCGCACACCCGGTACGTCACCTGGCCGACCACCTTGCGAACGTGCACGAGCAGCAGGCACTCCTCGTCCGGCCCGCGAGGAGAGACGGCGGGCATCAGCCGGACATCGCGATAGGCCAGAATTCTGCGGCGCCACCGGCCTTCCCGCCTGCCGGGGCGCCGATGCCTCCCCCCGACGCGCTGCGCCGAGGACTGCGCCTCGTGCACGCGACTGCCCTGCGGGCCGCTCATGGCGTACGTTCCATGTCCTTGCATGCCGAGGCGGGTGCCCCACATCAGCGATCCCATGACATCGGCTGCGCCGGCTCCGCACCGCACTCGGACCGTGTGCCCGACGGCCGGGAGGCGAACTGCCCTCGTGCGATGCGGCGGCGTGCAGCGCGGCCGTCTCAAGGGACGTGCCGTGGAGGCTACTTCAGACCGATGGCGGCACAGTCCGCCCTGAACTCGGCGGTGCAGATCTCCTTGACGGTGTAGACGCCGTCCCGGACGACCGTGTCCTCGATGTCGTCCTTCGTGACGGCGACCACCGGCACCAGGCTCGCCGGAATGCCCTTCTGGGTCGGGCTGTCGACCTTGTCGCGGGTAAGGGCGTCGAACTCGAGCGAGCGCCCCTGCACCTTGGCCACCGCCATCTTCGCGGCCTGCTCCGCCTCCAGCAGGAACGGCTTGTAGACGGTCATGTACTGCTCGCCCGAGATGATCCGTTGCACGGCGGCCAGGTCCGCGTCCTGCCCGGTCACCGGCGGGAGCTTGGTGGCGCCCGCCTCCTTCATCGCGTCGATGACGGCTCCCGCCATGCCGTCGTTCGCCGAATAGACGGCGGCGATGCCGTTCAGCCCGACGGCTCGGATCGCCTTCTTCATGTTGGCCTTCGCCACGCCGGGCAGCCAGCGCGAGGTGGAGTAGGTCTCGGCGATGACGACGTTGCCCTTGAGCTCGTTGAGCGCCCCCTCCTTGAACAGGGCGGTGTTGGGGTCCTCCGGCGAGCCGTTCATCATGATGATCTTGCTGGTGGCCGCCTTGTCGCCGAGAGCCTCCCGCAGCGAGCGGCCCTGCACCTCGCCGACGAGTTCGTTGTCGTGCGAGACGTAGGCGTCGATCGGTCCCTGGGCGAGCCGGTCGTAGGCGATGACGGGGATGCCGGCCTCCTTGGCCTTCTCCACGCCGCCCTTGATGCTCTGGGCGTCCACCGCGTCCACCAGGATCACGTCCACCTTGGCGGTGATCATGTCCTTGAGCTGCTTCAGCTGCACCTTCGCGTCCGCCCCGGCGTTGGCGTACTTCACCGTGCCCTTGCCGTCGGTGAAGCCGGCGACGTCCTTCTTGATGAGGGGGTAGTCGAACTTCTCGAAGCGGCTGGTCTCGGTGTCGGGCAGGAGCAGGCCGACCGTGATGTCGTCGTTCCTGGACGGGGTCTTCGCGTCGTCGCCGACGGAGTCGACGAGACCGCAGGCGGCCAGGGAGAGCGGAGAGACGCAGGCGACGACGGCTATGGCAAGGCGACGTGCGGGAGCGGAGGTGCGGGTGGTGCGGGTGGTCACGGCGTGCGCCTTCCGGGGCGATGGGGGGGCGGGGAGCGGTCCCCGTGCGGACGCCGCGCCGGCCAGGCCCGGAGGGGCGCACCGGTGTCGCGGGGCGGCCGGCGCATTCCGGAACTGCGGCGACGGTGCGGGCACTCTAACGGTCCGGGGAAAGGTCGAGGCGGCGTTGCGGGCGCTCGACCACGACCATGAACGCGACCTTCACCAACTGGTCACCGGACCCGAACACCGTCGCCTGCATCCCCACATGACCGGACGTCGAACAGACGTCGACCGAACGTCGACCGGACGTCGCGACTGGTGGACGCCGTGGGTCGGATGCGTCGCCGCGGCCCCGGTCGGCGCACCTACCTGAGAGGTCATCGACCACGGGACGTCGTGGTGTCAGGCTCGTGGCACGAGGACGAGCACGACGAGCCGACGAGCCCGGAGGACCCACATGTCTGCCTACGCGATCGCGCACCTGCAAGAGGCCTCTCCCCACCAGGAGATCGCCGAGTACATCGAGCGCATCACGGCCACCTTCGCCCCGTACGGGGGCCGTTTCCTGGTGCACGGCGCCCAGCACGAGGTGGTGGAGGGCAGCTGGCCCGGACACGTCGTGGTGATCGGCTTCCCCTCGTTCGACCAGGCGCGGTCATGGTGGGGCTCGGACGCCTACCAGGAGATCGCCCCGCTGCGTTCGCGACACATCAAGGGCGACATCGTCCTCGTGCCGGGCGTCGCCGACGGCTACGACGCGGCCGCCACCGCTCGGGCGATACGGGAGACGCTGACCGCGCGTCGGGCCGCACAGCCCGCCTACGTCGAGCACCGGGACGCGACGACGGCGGCCGTGCAGCACTCGACGTCAGCCTGACGGCGATTCTCTCCCGGCCGCGCGGCGACGGCTCCCTGAGGCTTGACGATGCAAGAGGGTGCACCTACGGTCCTCTACACCGCTGCACGATCGATCGACCTTCCGAAACATTCGCCGGGGGAGCGCTCCCACGCCTGTCCGTGATCCGCTTCCGTCTGTGGGTCGGCGGGTCGTATTGAGGCCCATCACGTGCTCCCTCTCCGTCGGCCCTTGATCGACTGAAGGCCTCGAAATCTTCGACAGCGCGTCACCCCGTGTCACCGCAGCGCACCGAGGTCGAGCAACGTCACCGCAACGGCCGGCGAAAACGCACACATCAGCGCCGAGTCCAGGAGGAACCATGGCGTCACAGCACCGCGCATCCGACAGCAGCGGGCCGAAATCGCCCAGCCGCCGCGCCGTTCTGGCGACGATGAGCGCCCTGCCCGTCCTCGTCGGCGCGACGCCGGCTGCCGGGGCGACGCGCACGCCGTCCGCGGCAGCGACGGCGGTGACCGTCGACCCGTCGGCGACGCGGCAGACGATCCGCGGATTCGGCGGCATGAACCACTCACTGTGGATCGGCGACCTGACAGCCGCCCAGAGGGACACGGCGTTCGGCGCCGGCGAAGGTCAGCTCGGTTTCTCCGTGCTGAGAATCCCCGTGGCCGAGGACCGGGCGAACTGGAGCCGCGAGGTCGCAACGGCCAAGCGCGCCGCCGAACTCGGGGCGACCGTGTTCGCGTCGCCGTGGAATCCCCCGGCGAACATGGTGGAGACGTTCGTCCGAGGCCAGCAGACCAACGCGAAGCGGCTCCGCTACTCCATGTACGGGGCCTACGCGCAACACCTCAACGACTTCGTGGCGTACATGAAGAGCAACGGAGTGAATTTATACGCCATTTCCGTGCAGAACGAGCCCGACTACGCCCAGGAGTGGACGTGGTGGACTCCGGGCGAGATGACCAGGTTCCTGCGGGAGAACGCCGGGTCCATCAGCACCCGGGTCATCGCCCCGGAGTCCTTCCAGTACGTGAAGAGCTTCTCCGACCCGATCCTCAACGACGCCGCGGCACTCGCCAACCTGGACATCCTGGGGGCACACCTCTACGGCACCTCGTTCGCGAACTTCCCCTACCCCCTCTTCAAGCAGAAGGGCGGGGGCAAGGACCTCTGGATGACCGAGGTGTACTACCCCAACAGCAGCGACTCGGGCGATCTGTGGCCCCAGGCCCTCAATGTCGCGGAGCACATCCACCGTGCGATGGTGGACGCCGAGTTCCAGGCCTACGTGTGGTGGTACATCCGGCGCGGCTACGGGCCCATGCGGGAGGACGGGCGGATGAGCAAGCGCGGCGCCGGCATGGCGCACTTCGCCAAGTTCGTCCGCCCGGGGCACATACGGATCGCCGTGACCCCCGATCCGCAGCCGAACATCCACACCTCCGCGTACAAGGGCAGCGGCAACCGTGTGGTCATCGTCGCCGTCAACAAGGGTGCCTCGCAGGTGAGTCAGCAGTTCACCCTGCGGAACAACGGCTCGTCCGGCGTCTCGTCCTGGTTGACCGACGCGGGCAGGAACCTCGCGTCCCAGAGCAGGATCGCCGTGGCCAACGGCGCCTTCACCGTCCAGCTCCCCGCTCAGAGCGTGACGACCCTGGTCACCGGGTAGCGCAGCCGGACCAGCGCCTCCGCCGGGAACCGCGCGTCGCCCGTGGTCGTCTTCTGCGCCGACTGTGTGCAGGGCTGAAATCTGGGGGACGCTGTGGCACGGAACATGAAGAAGGCCGGTCTCGTCGCGGTGGTCGTGGCGACGATGCTCGGGGCCTCGGCCTGCGGCGGCAAGGCGGACTCGACGTCCGGGAGCGGCGGAGCGCATCCCGCCCAGGGCAAGGGGCGGTCCGCGGCGCCCTCCGGGGACGGGACGCGGTCGGGGGACGAGGCGCGGTCCGGTGCGACGCCGGGGTCCCCCGCCACGGTGCAGCCGCTGTCCGCGAACGCGCAGGGCTCGGCATCGTCCCTCACCCGGCACGTGCCGTGGAACCTGGACATCCTGGACCAGCGGTCCCGGCCGCTGAACGGGAAGCTCACCACCACGGCCACGGGCAAGGGCGTCCATGTGTACGTGATCGACACCGGAATGGACGTCACCCACAAGGAGTTCGGCGGACGCGCCCGCCTCGGCGCGGACTTCGTGGGCCCGAAGGACTCCGGTGACTGCTTCGGCGAGGACGGAGTCGGCCACGGCACGTTCGTCGCGGGCGTCATCGGCGGGGCGAAGTACGGGGTGGCGCCCAAGGCGGACCTCGTGCGGGTCCAGGGCATCGTGTGCGAGAGCGAGGGCGGCGGCAGCTCCCCCGCGGCGGCCGAGGCAGCGCTGGTGAAGTCGGTCAAGTGGGTCACCGCGCACGCGCAGAAGCCCGCCGTGGTGAACATGTCGCTCAACCTCGACCACCGGTCGGCGGCCCTGGAGACCGCGGTGAAGAAGATGGTCGACGCGGGCATCCCGACGGTGGTGTCGGCCGGCAACTACCACGACGACGCCTGCAAGCACTCCCCCGCCGGCGTCCCCGGCACGATCGTCGTCGCGGCCTCCACCCCGAGCGACCGCCCCTGGAACGACAGCGGTTCCTACGGGTCGGGCTACGGACGGTGCGTGGACCTGTACGCACCCGGGCAGAAGGTGACCGCCGCTCTCGCCGGCGGCGGCACGGCGACGGAGGACGGCGGCGCGACGTCCTGGGCCGCCCCCCATGCGACCGGTGTGATCGCCCTGTATCTCTCGGCGCACCCGCACGCCACGGCACAGCAGGTCCACGTCTGGCTCGACCGGACGGCCACCCGTGGCGTCCTGCACGGAGTCCGCGCCGACACTCCCAACCGGCTCCTCGACACAGGCGGCGTCTGACCGCCCTTCCCCGGCCCGCCCGCCTGCCCGGATGCCAGTCTGCCTGTCCGCCTGCATGCCTTCGTTGTCAGTGCCGGGTGGCACCATCGGGGCATGAGCGGTGACTCTTTCAACTGGCACGACTTCCTCGGACGTTGGCAGGAGGAGTGGATCCCGGACGAGGCCGTCGAGGACTGCGACGAGGACGGCGGGCGCGGCGGCCCCTTGGGCGGGCCGGGGGCGGACGAGGCGGCGATCGTCGCGGCCGAGGAGCGGCTGGGGCGGCGGCTGCCGCCGTCGTACCGGGCCTTCCTGTCCGTCAGCGACGGATGGCGCGTGGACCAGACGGCCGGCGTGTACGTGCTCGGCGGCATCGCGGACATCGGCTGGTTCCAGGATCCGCACGGCTTGACCCCGCTGTACCAGGAGGCGCTGGGCGACGACCCCCGTGCGGACGACGTCCTGCTGGCCGGGATGTGGCAGCGGGCGCTGCGCCTGGAGACCGACTCGGACATGTCCAGCGCCCTGCTCGACCCGGGTGACGTCGATCAGGACGGCGAGTGGGCGCTCTACGTGTACAAGGGGTGGAGCGGAGAGCTGCCCGAGCGCTACCCGTCGTTCCGCGCGTACATGGAGGCCATGTACCGAGGCTTCCACGGCAGCCGGGCGGGCAGGGCCGACTTCGTGAACACGACCACGCGCACCCAGGACGCCCGGGTGGAGGAGGCCCGCCTGTCGGCCCTGCGCGGACGCCACGAGGAGGCCCTGCGCCTCCTCGAGGAGGCGTTCTCCTTCGGACGGCCGCACAGCCGCCATCTGCTCCAGCAGCTTCAGCATCTGACGGCGCCGGGCAGTGCCCCGGACTACGGCCTCCTCTCGGCCGACCCGCGATACCTCCCGGAGATCCTGCCGGTGGAGGCCATGACGCCGGCGCGCGGCGAGTGGCGGCTGGGCGGGGACGACCACTGGCTCGCGATGACGGCCGCGCGCGGAGTGGACCGCAAGACCGCCGAGACCGTGCTGAGCTCCCTGCGGGAGGGTGTCCACCGTTACACGCCGCCCGGTCGGTGGGGCCGGGCCGTCGCCGAGGCTCGGGAGGAGGCCCGTTGGGGCGCGACCGACGCGGCGTGGCGCACGCTGCGGGCCGCGCTCCCACAGTGGGAGGCGCCGGGGCCGGAGCTGATCGCCCCGATCGGGCTCCTCGCCGATCCGTTGCTCGGCCCCCTGATCACGCCTGCACGGGGACGGGACATCCTCGCCACACCGCGGGCGGGGCAGGCAGACCACGTCCGCGAGTCGGCGCCCGACCCGACGCCCGATCTCGACCCGCCGGGCCTCGCGTGGCTGACGGGGCCCGCGCTCAACGGGCAGCCGTTCGACGGATACCGCTGTGTCTGGGTCGAAGGCGCCGACCCTGCCGCGCTGCCCTCCCTGATAGGGCAGGAGGGCACCGGTCTGAGCGCGCCCACCACCGCGCGCGAGTTGATCTGGCGGGCCTTCAGGCCCGGCGAGCAGGACGGCGTGGCACGTGCGGGACACGGGGAGGACCGTGCCGTGGTCGCCGTCGGGCGCACCGCGCAGGAGTGGGCTTTCGCCTTCGACGGACACTCCGGCCGCCGCTTGAACAACCGGTTCACGTCGCCCGCTGCGGCCGCCTCCGTGTCGGGCCGGGCGGTCGTGGTGTGGCGCGAGCCGAAGGTCTCCTCCCCGAGGCATCATGCCGCGTTCCATCTCTCGGTCGCGGAGCGGGGCCGGGAGCTCTACGCGTTCACCGTGCGCGGCACGGAGGTCCAGCGCTCCGGCGAGATACCCGAGTGCTTGGACCCCGACGTGCTGTTCCGTCCGGAGGCCGGTGAACTCGACGACGAATCGCGCATGCTGGAGGCCCTGCACCTCGAACTCGGTCTGTCACTGCCCCGCTTCGCGCTGACACAGGGCAGACTTCACACCTTCACCACCTGGTCCTGGACCCGCGCGCCGCAAGCCGGCGAGCGACACGCCTCCCTCAGCTTCGTGCGGCACCCCCACCCGCCCCCGCACCCGCACCCGCACCCCCACCAGCCCTGAGCCCGGACCGGCGGGGGCGGGCACGCGCAGGGCCGACGAGCGCGGGCACGCACGGCAGATGTCGGCCAATACCTCGCATACGGGCCGCTGTCGCGGAAGATCGCGTCGCGGCGCCCGGCAGCCCGTCGGCGCAGTGTCCCGCGCCTCGTCGGCGGCGCTCGCGGGCGTCCTCGTTCGGCTGCGCAACCGTTGCCCGCCCGGGACCCGTCGGCCGGCCCGGGGCGTGAGACCCGGGGAACACGGACACGTGCCGTGCCATGGACACGTCTCGTGCGGCGAAGGCGGCGTGACGCGTCGTCGGGAGGGCGACGCCGTCGATATGCGGATGTGAAGCGGAATGCCTCACCCCGGCGAAGCGCCCGCCCCGTCGTCCCGTCCGAACTGCCTGCACGGGCTCCTGTCCGTGAACAGTCGGTCGTCGGCCATTTGTCGCGGTACAAGGCCTCTACTGCGTACTGTGCGGCACTTGTCGCTGACGCTGAGCAATGGTTAGGCTCCCGCTCACTTTCTCAGCTCACACACTTTCACCCCCTGGATGTCGCGGTGCACGACGCGGCGTCCCGGGCGTACGAGGGGGTGGGGAACGTCGACGCGTCACCGATCCGCCGGCCTCCCCGGGGGCCCGTACCAGCGCAGGACGAGCACTTACCCGCCGTCGAGCGGCCGCGCGAACCGAAGAAGCCCGGACCTGCGGCCGGACCTCCGGCCGATCCGCCCGCCGATCCGCCTGCCCGGGCGCACCGCGACCTCAGGATCCTGTGGTGGGTCAACGCGGTCGACGGGCTGGGCAGCCAGGCCTCCGGGCTGGTCCTTCCGCTGCTGCTCCTGGAACTCGGCCACAGCCCCGGCGTCGCGGGCTCGCTCGCCGGAGTCGCCGCGCTCACCGGGGTCGTCCTCGGTCCGCTGATCGCGATACCTGCGGACCGGGGGCGGCGAAGACGCCTGATGACGTGGTCGGCGGCGCTCGCCGCGCTCGCGACGGGGACACTGGCCCTGGCCTGTCTGGGCCGCCCCGCGTTGTGGGTCGTGGTGTCGTTGGCCCTGGCGGAGCGGTTGTGCGCCGTCGCCTATGAGGCGGCTTCGCGGGGAGCCCTCGTCCGCCTGGCCACCGTCGAGGAACTGCCGCGGGCGTCAGCCGGCATGCAGGTGGGCGACCAGGTGTCGCTGATCGCGGGCCCGGCGCTCGGCGGCGCCCTCTTCCAGCTCGCCCGACCCGTGCCGTTCCTGGCCGACTCCCTCAGTTACGCGGCGGCGGCGCTGGGCGTACGAGCCGTCCGCACCCCTCTCGACAGCCCCGCCCCGGCCCCGCACCCGCCGTCGGGCACCGGCGCTGCCACCGGTGCTGCCGCCGACGCCGACGCCCGTACCGGCCGACGTGCAGCGTGGACCGACCGGCTGGACGCCGCGAAGGCCGGTGTCATGACGGTGGCCGCATCGCCGGTGCTGCGCCTCGCCCTGGTCTGGACGTCGACGGCCGGGGGCGCGCTGACACTGCTGTTCTACACAGCGCTGTTCCAGCTGGGCGGCGACGCGCGAAGCGCCGCCACAGGTCTGGTCCTCGCCACGGCCGGAGCCGCCGGTCTGCTGGGATCGCTGGTCGCCGCCCCTCTGGTGCGACGGCTCGGAGCGGCCCGCCTGCTCGTCCTGACGGCCTGGCTGCTGCCCCTCCCCTGCGGCTCGCTGCTGTGGGCGCAGGGCGCGGTCGGCTGGGGAGCCGCGTTCGCCGGGCTGTCCTTGCTCGTCCCGCTGATCACCGTGGTCCTGTCCAGCGCCGCCGTCGCGTGCACACCCCTCGCCCTCCAGTCGCGCACCGCGAGCGTGCTCGGCTCGGTCTCGGCGCTGGCGGCGGCGGGCGCACCGGCCCTCGCCGGCGTCCTCGTCACCGCCGGGAGCCTCCGCACGCCCCCGCTGCTGTGCACCGCTCTGTTCGCCGCACTCGCCGTGCACACGCAGTGGAGAGCGCCCGCCGTGCTGCGCGCGGCCGCGTCGGGTGCCGCCCCCGACGCCGCGAAGGCGGGGGACCGCCGTGGGTGACGCCTTCAGGGTCTACCTCAGCGCTCTGCCCCACGTGTGCCCCCGCGACGCCCGGCGCATGGTGCTGACGGCCGACGCCGACGGCCGGTGCGAGGTCTTCACCTGGGACGCGGCCACCCGTCGCACCCGGCAGGTCACCGACCGGCCCGACGGAACGGTGCACTGCGCCGTCGACTCCGACGCGTACGTGTGGTGGTTCGACGAGGACTCCGAGGGCCGAGGGCACTGGTGGTTCCAGCCGTTCGACGGGGGCTGCCGGCTGCCCGGCCTGCCGGGGGCCCCGGCAGGCCTCCCCCGCGGACTGGCGGTCACGGCCGACGGGACGGTCGCCGCGGCGCTCGCACCGCGGAACGGCGGGACGCGGCTCCTGCTGGGCCCGCGCGGCCGGGCTCCACGCGACATTCTCGGCGTCGCCGGGGAGGGCCGGCTGGGCGGCGTCACGCCGGAGGGCGACCTGGCGGCCCTGGCGATCGTGTCCGACGGCGACGCGAGCGTCACCGTGGTCACCTCGGCGGGCCGGATCGTCGCCGAGCTGCCTGAAACAGACAGCCCCGCGGGGAGATTCTGGTGCCGCGGCTTCTCGCCGCGGCCCGGCCGGTCCGAACTGCTGCTGGTGCACGAGGTGGAGGACGGCTACCAGCTGGCCACCTGGACTCCGCACCGCGGCCTGGTCACCCACTCCTGGTGCGGCTTCGACACGGAGATCACCGCCCACTGGTACCCCGACGCCGACGACGTGCTGGTGCGTCAGGAGCGCCACGGACGCTCGCTGCTGCACCGGGTGTGCCTGCGCCGCCGTACCCGCCGCGTCGTCCCCACTCCCCCGGGCACCCTGCTCGACGCGGCCCCGCGCGCGGGCGGGGCCCTGCACTACCTGTGGACGGACACCGCCCACCCGCCCGTGCCGCGCGCCACCGACGGCGCCGCCCTGCCGACGCCCGGTCTGCTGCCCCGCGTGCCCGGACGGCACACCGAGCTGTGGACCCCGACCCCGCACGGCCCGGTCCACACCCTGCTCAGCCTGCCGCACCCCGGCGGCCCTCCGTCCGCCGACGGCGACCCGCACTGCGCCGCGAGCGACGACGCCGCCCCCGTGCCGCCGACGGTGTTCCTGGTGCACGGCGGGCCCGCCGACCACGACCGGGACGCGTACGACGCCACCGTGCACTCCCTGGTCGCCTCCGGCTACGCCGTCGCACGGGTCAACTACCGCGGTTCCACCGGCTACGGCCCCCGCTGGCGGCGGGCCCTCGCTGCCGGCGTCGGTCACCCACAGGTCGACGACCTGGCCGCCGTCCGGGCCGACCTCGTCCGTCGCGGGCTCGCCGACGACCGGGCCACCGCCCTGTGGGGGGTCTCCTGGGGGGCGTACCTGGTGCTGCTCGCCCTCGGCACCCGGCCGGGGCTGTGGCAGGCCGGCGTCGCGGTGAAGCCCGTCGCCGACTGGGTGACCGCCCACCGGCTGACCACACCCGCGCTGCGCGCCCTCGACGTGCGCTGGTTCGGCGGCACCCCGCAGCAGGTGCCGGACCGTTACGCCCGCAGCTCGCCCCTCACCTTCGCGTCTCAGGTCACGGCGCCCCTGCTGGTGGTGGGCGCGGACAAGGACGTCAAGTGCCCGCCCGAACAGATCCGCAGCTACCTCGACGCCCTCACCGCCGCTGGAGTGGCCCACGAGCAGATGTGGCTCGACACCGGCCACGACGGCTACGACGGGGCGACGCACGTCGCCGTCCTGCGCCGTTCCCTGATGTTCCTGCGCACGCACCTGCCCGCACCGGCGCCCCGCGCCCCCTCACGTCCCCCGGCGCAGCCGGGTGGACCCCGGTCCCGCCGCTGACCGACGCGACGGGACCGGGCATGCACAGCACCACCCGCCCGAAGCACACGCCATGAACCCGAGAAGGAGGACGACCATGCAGAAGGACATCATCCACAACGATCCGCTCGCGGGCGACGAGGAGAACCGCAAGCCGGGCATCGGCATCACCATCACCATCCCGTTCCGCAACGCCGCCGAGAGCGACGACGAGGAGTGACCCACGGCCCGGCCGGCCCGACGCGACAAGGGCCGGCCGGGCTCCCTCCGCCCCTCCCGTCCCGTCAGCCGCCCGTGCGCAAGGAGCCCACCGTGCGCGTTCTTCTCGTCAACATGCCCTGGTCCCCGATCGACCTGCCCTCACTGGCGCTCGGCATCCTGAAACGAAGCGTCGACGAAAAGGTCGCGGACGCTACGTGCGAAGTGCTGCACGCCAATCTGGAGTTCACCGACTGGATCACCAGCCGCACCGAGTTCACCGCCGAGGACTACGAGTACTACGCCCTGTCCTCCTACTTCCTCGGCTGTGGCGACTGGGTGTTCTCCTCGGCGCTCTACGACGACCCGACGTGGAGGGAGTCCGAGTTCGCCGACGTGATGACGTCGAAGCTGCGCCGCTCCCGGATGCGCATGACCCGTGAACTGCACCGTCTCGTACCTGAGTTCGTCACGGACGTGGCCCGCCGTGTCGTGGATCTGCAGCCCGACGTGGTCGGGTTCACCTCCACCTTCCAGCAGAACACCGCGGCGCTGGCGGCGGCCCGGCAGATCAAACGTCTCGCCCCGCACGTCGTGACCGTCATGGGCGGGGCCAACTGCGACGCCGAGCAGGGCGCCGCGGTCCACCGCAACTTCCCCTTCGTGGACTACGTGGTCCGCGGCGAGGGCGAGGACGCCTTCCCCCGGCTGCTGACCGCGCTGCGCGACGGCGACCCGTCGGCCGCGGCCGACGTCCCGGGGCTGTGCCACCGCACGCCGGACAACCGGCACGAGGCGAACCCGATGCCCACCGGACCGCTGCCGCCCGCGGCGATCCTGCCGCCCGACTACAGCGGCTACTTCGAGCGTCTCGCCGCGTCCGTGGCGCGCAACTGGGTGGAGCCCAAGCTGGTCGTGGAGGGTGCGCGCGGCTGCTGGTGGGGAGAGAAGCACCACTGCACGTTCTGCGGCCTCAACGGCTCCTTCATGGAGTTCCGCAGCAAGAGCCCCGACACCTTCTACCGGGAGATCATGGACCTGGCGGAGCGCCACCGGGTGCTCGACATGTACGTGGTCGACAACATCCTGGACATGCGCTACCTGTCCACCGTCCTGCCCCGCATCGTCGACAGCGGCTACGACCTGCGCATGCACATCGAGATCAAGGCCAACATGCGGCGCTCCCAGCTGCAGGTGCTGGCGGACGCCGGGCTCATCTACGTCCAGCCGGGCATCGAAAGCCTCAACAGCCGCGTCCTCGACCTCATGGACAAGGGCGTCAGCGGCTGCCAGAACGTCCGCATGCTGCGCGACGCGGCCGAGACCGGACTGTCGGTGTCGTGGAACTACCTGCACGGCTTTCCCGGAGAGACCGCGGACGACTACGAACCCGTGATCCGTCAACTCCCCGCCCTGGAACACCTGAACCCGCCGGTCGACCTGTCCGCCCGCATCGCCATCGAACGCTTCAGCCCGTATTTCAAGCGCCCGGAACTGGGCTTCACCGGACTGCGGCCCGAGGAGCACTACCTGTTCACCTACGACCTGCCCGAGGCGGAACTGCACGACCTCGCGTACGTCTTCCAGGCCCCGGAGCGCGGCATCGGCGAACCGACGGTCACCCTCCTCAACGACGCCATCGCCGCCTGGAAGAAGCACCACGCCGACGCCCGCCTCACCCACACCGACCTGGGCGACCGGATCCTGCTGGTCAGCAGGCGGCCGTCCTTCCCCTGGCGGACGATGCAGCTCACCGATCCGTTCGAGACCGCCGCCTTCCGCCTCCTGGACCAGCCGCACACCGTCGCGGCGCTGCACCGCAAGCTGATCTCGGCCGCCGGCCGCGGCGACGGCGTGTCGTGCACGTCGACGGACGTGGAGGCCCTGCTCAAGGAGTGGGTCGCACACGGTGTGGTGTTCACCGACGCGGGCCAGTACGTGCACATCGCCCCCGCCGCCGTGAACCAGGACCTGCTGCGTCTGGACTACATGCGCCACGCCCACACCCGGACCGATACCCCGTCCGAGACCGCCGCCGAAACACGGCCCGCGCCCGTCCCGTCCTGAGCGCCGCCCCGCCGCCCCTCCGGCCCCTCCGGCCCCTCCGGCCCCGCCCGCCGCCGACCGCCCGCAGCCCGAACCGGACGAAGGACCACGCATGACAGCCACCGCACCGGACTTCGCCATACGCGCCTGGCGCGACCTGGACCCGCAGGCCCGCACTCTGCCGGGCATGTCGCTGGGGTCACTCCCGGTGAGCGCGCAGACCGACGAGGTCGACCGCCTCTGGGACCTGGGCGTGCGCCACGCCGAACTCGACACGGACGTCGATCTGTCCACCGGCGATCCGACGGCCCAACGCCGGGCCGTCGACCGGCTGTGCCTGGTCCGCGACCTCACCGCACGCGCCGTCTCCGTCGACTGGGACCTTCGCCTTTCGCCACGGGAGTCCGCTCACGACTGGAAGGTCCTGTCCCACCTGCAGCCGCCGCGCACGATCACCGGCCTCGAAGACGCGCAGGAGGCACTGCACGCCTGGCGGACCCGGCACTACCTGTGCAAACTCGTGTGGCGCCAGGGGCCCGGCTTCGTCCAGATCCGGGACCGCCGTTGGGGGGACCTGCGCCGCTTCACCGCCGACGAACCCCGCTACCGGGAGGCCATCGCGCTGCTCGACACGGGGGTGCACCACACG
This sequence comes from Streptomyces sp. NPDC001027, assembly GCF_040299045.1. NCBI lineage: Bacteria > Bacillati > Actinomycetota > Actinomycetes > Kitasatosporales > Streptomycetaceae > Streptomyces > Streptomyces sp. NPDC001027. The sequence continues at coordinate 14,989 of NZ_JBEPBI010000072.1, read as the reverse complement.
GACGTGGACGCCGACGTCCTGAGCGAGTTCACGGCCGAGCACCTCGTCCTGCGCATCGGCGAGCTCGCCTGGTGGCTTCCCTACCGCGTCTCGCGCTGGCTCCAGGAGGCCATGGCCGTGTGAGCGGTGTGCGCCGCGCGAGTCCCTGGCGCCGTGCGCCGTCGCCTCGCCCGGGCGCCGAGCCGCCGACGACATGACACTTGTCATGCCCAACACCGGACGGCGGGCACTGACACCTCAACTACCCTCGCCAATAAGGTACTTCCCATGACGAAGAACAACGGGGAGAGCCCGCAGAAGACGGATGTCAAGGTCAGCCTGATCGGCGGCCACCGCCTGGCGGGAGCCACGCTGCACGAACGGACCGTCACCGCCTCGCTCATCGGGGGCGCGGACATCGATCTCACGGACGTCGACATCCCCGACGACGCCGAGCTGCGCATCACCAAACTGAGCCTGATCGGCGGCGTCAGCCTCAAGGTCCGCCCCGACGTGAGCGTGGAGGTGCGCGGGCTGCGGCTGGGCGGAGTCAGGGACGACGGGCCGAGCGAGCCGGGCGGCCCGACGGTGCGGATCGACGCGTGGGGTCTCGTCGGCGGCGTCACCGTCCACCGCTCGTAGCGCGCCGACGCCGTCCTCCGCGTTCGGGCGCGCCTCGCATCGACGGATTCGTCCGGCCTCCGGTGGGGCAGTGGACTCATGAATGTCATGAGCACGACTGCCCTTCCCCCACAAGGAGGTCGATCATGCACGTCCGTACACTCACCGGCGGTCTGGCCGCTGCCTGTCTGATGTCTCTGACCCTGGCCGGCGGTCACGCCCTGGCCGCCCCCCGCACGGCGAACGCCCCGTCAGCCGCCGCCCGTGTCCTCACCTACGACGCCGGCGGCTCCGCGGAGTTCCGCAGCGCCGTCGACCGGGGCGCGGCGATCTGGAACGAGAGCGTCGACGCCGTGGAGCTCCGGCCGGCTGCCGCCGGGCAACGGGCGAACATCCGCGTCCTCGCGGACAACGGCTGGCCGCGTGCCCTGCCCACGACCCTGGGCAGCGGCACCGTGTACATCGGGCGTCAGGCCGTGGACGAGGGATACGACACCGTCCGCATCTCCGCGCACGAACTCGGGCACATCCTGGGTCTGCCGGATCGCAAGCCGGGTCCGTGCTCGAGCCTGATGTCCGGTTCCAGCGCGGGCACCGCGTGCACGAACCGGTATCCGAACGCCGCGGAGAAAGCGGAGGTCGAGCGGAACTTCGGCGGCGCCCTCCTCGACCGGGCTCCAGCGACGCGCGGCGGGGTGATCGTGGACTGACGCACCTGACCGGTCCGGCCTGCCCCGTCGCCGCCGCCGTGTACCGCAGACGCCCGGCGACGGCGACGGGGCAGGGGCAGGGGCAGGGTGCCGCCCGCGATCCGCATGACTCCAACGCCTCGCGGACGACGACAGGACCGTCCCCGGGCGGACCGTACGCGCGACGGCGCTCCGGTCCCGTGCCCCGGCGCGGTCCGACCGTCGGCACGGCGTCAGTCCGCCGTCTGCGCCGGGCCCTGCGTCACCCTGCGCAGCAGCGGCCTGCTGCCGGCGATCGCCGCGAGCACGGCCAGCGCGCCGACTGCCAGGCAGATCACCAGCTGCACGGCGCCAGAGGTGTTCATGGTGGTGCCCGCCAGCTTGTTGACCTGTGCGGCGCCGAAAGCGCCCATCGCGGTGGTGCCGCCGGCCAGCACGACCAACGGGATGACGGTCTCGTGGATCCGGGCCCGGTCCAGCACCTTCAGCGGGGTGCCGGACAGCCGCAGCAGGCCGTACACCCGACGCCGGTCCAGGACGTTCGCCGCGGCCGTCAGCCCCGCTGAGGCGGCGGCGACGAGGAAGCCCAGCACCAGGGTCGCCGTACTGGCGATGGCGACGCGGGCGCTGATGACGTCGTCCGGCGCGGACACGTACTCCTGCGTGATCGGGTATCTGCCCGACCCGAGGGGCGTCAGCGCGGTGACGGCCGTGTCCATGGCCTCCCGGCCGCCGGAGACCTGGGCGATCACGCCGTCCACGCCGCCGAGCAGACCGTTGTAGTCGTCCTCGCTGGTCACGGTGACGGTCGCGGTGACGTCTGCCCTGTCCAGGAGCGTGCGGGCCTCGACGGCGGCGTGCCGCGCGGCGGCGGCGTTCGCGGTGATCACCCCGACCTGTCCCTCGTGGTTCGCGCCCTCGATGCCGAGCGCGCTGACGGAGAAGAACCCGGCCACGAAGCCGGCGAGCACCAGACCGCTCACGGTGCGCCAGGCCCCGCGCGGGTCGTCGCTGAGTCGGCGCGCGGCGAGCAGCGTGGCCGGGCGCCTGGCCCACCGACCCACGATCCGCCCCAGCCGGTCGACGACCCACGGGCCGAACAACCAGAACGCGCCGTAGAACAGCATCAGCAGGGCGACCAGCTGCCGGGTCTTCAGCTGGCCGCCGTCGGCCGTGGTCGTCCAGATGTAGGCGAGGACCGCGACGAAGAGCACCAGGCGGATCGCGCGGGTGCGACGCGGATTCGCCTGCTGGGCCACGCCCAGCGGGGAGGCGGCCACCTGGCGGAGCATCGTCACCGCGCTCAGGGTGATCAGCGCGGTGACGGCCGACACCACCGCCGCCAGCCAGGACAGCCCCACCCACAGCTGCCCGGTGTACCAGCCGCCGACGCCGTACGGCAGCTCGGCCAGCGCGGGCAACAGCGCGGTGTAGGCGAGCGCCCCGGTCAGGGCGCCGGCCGCGCCGACGGCCGCCGCCTCGACGGCGGTCATGGCGAGGATCTGCCGGGGGGTCGCTCCGGCCAACCGCAGCGCGGCTAGCCGCTGTTCACGCCGGGCCGCGCCCAGCCGTCCGGCGGCCGCGGCCAGCACGACGACCGGCATGATCAGAAGAACCACGCCCAGCAGGACGGACCCCCGGTCGCTGCCGGTGAACAGACTCGCCTTCGCTCCGTCGAAGCCGGAGATCAGCGCGCGCTCGGTCAGGCCGTCGTCGTAGTAGTTCTGCTCGCCGGCCGTCGCGGCGACCGCCGGGTCGGACGGCGCTCGGCCGACCACCGCGACCAGTTCGTCGGGCGAGGCGAGGCCGGCCGGGTCGATCGTGGCGTAGGACTCCGCCTTCGGGAACCGGTCGGCGAGTCGGCCGCCGGGAAGCTCGTGCAGCATCACCGCGAGGGCGGGTGAGACGTACACCTGGCCCGGCTTCGGGAAGGCGGTCAGACCGGGCGGCGCGGGGGTCGGCTCACGGCCGGCCAGCTGGGCGAGGTTCACGACGGTGACGGGCTCACTGCGGGCATACGTGACGGTAGTGACCTGCACGGCCGTCGCGCGCTGCGCCGGTGCCGCGACGGGAGTGCGCCACATGGTGTGGTCCGCGCGAGCGCCCGCACCGAGTGCGGCGGCGACCATCACCAGCAGCACGAACGAGCCGACGGCGGCGGCGCCGGCCGCGAGCAGCTGGGACTGGAGGCCGCGGCGGCCGGAGGACCTGGCGAGGTGCCAGGTCAGGGACAGGACGGGAGAACGCACGGGAGTCACTCCTGCGGGATCAGACGACGGTGTACTGGGTGTGGCCGCTGATACGGCCGTCGCGGACCTGGAGGACCCGCCCGCAGTGCGCGGCGACGTCCGCGTCGTGGGTGACCATGACCAGGGCGGCGCCGGTCTCCCGGGTCGCGAACGTCAGCAGCTGGATCACCTCCGTGCTGGTGTGCTGGTCCAGGGCGCCGGTCGGCTCGTCGGCGAAGACCACGTCCGGCTCGACGGCCAGGGCGCGGGCGATGGCGACCCGCTGCGCCTGCCCTCCGGAGAGCTGGCCGGGGCGGCGGCGCTCCAGACCCTCCAGGCCGAGCGGCACGAACCAGGTGCGGGCGCGGGCGACGGCCTCCCCGCGGGGCACGCCCTCCAGCATCAGCGGCAGCGCGACGTTCTCCTCGGCCGGCAGTTCGGGCAGCAGTTGGCCGAACTGGAAGACGAACCCGAAGCGCTTGCGGCGCAGTGCGCTGAGCCGGTTCTCTCCCAGGTTGTCTATTCGCTCCAGGCCTGCGGACGCGGAACCGTCCTCGCGTCGCTCGCCGCGCAGCAGCACCTGCCCGGCGTCGGGACGGATGATGCCGGCGAGGGTGTGCAGGAGGGTCGACTTGCCGGACCCGGAGGGGCCCATGATCGCGAGTGAGTCGCGCTCGCCGACCTCGACGTCCACGCCGTCCAGAGCGGTGGTGGAGCCGTACTTCTTCACGAGGCCGTGTCCGGCCAATACCGTGCTCATGATGTGTCGTGTCTCCTTCTCAGCGCTCGAACGCCCAGGTGACGCTCTTGGCGCCGGCCTCGGTCACTCGCACGGGGATCTCGACCGTCTCGCCGTCGGCCTTCTTGCCGACGCAGGTGAGGGTGGCTCCGGCGACGGCTTTGAGGCCCGTCGGGCAGGTGACGCCGGAGAGCTTGTCGCCGACCCAGGGCAGCGGGTGGTACTTGCTCTCGGTGCGGCCCGCGACGATGGTCGCCGAGAGCGCGCGGTGACCGTCCACCGACACGGTGGTGTGGGCGTCCAGGCCGGTGGTCGACTCGGTGCCGGAGAGCAGATAGGTGCCGACTCCGCCGAGGGCCACGACGGCGGTCGCGCCCCCGACGATGCCGATGAGGAAGGTGCTGCGCTGCATCGCGTACTCCTGACGTCCGTGGTGAGGATGCGGCTCCACCCTCGCCCGCGCCGCCGGGCGCACGCCTCGGCCGAACGGTCAGGATCGCGGGGCGGGCTCGCCCGGGCCTCGACCGTTCGGCCGATCCCGCTGCCGGTGCGCCCTGCCGGGACAGCCGTCTGCTGACGATGCCGGACCGGGATCGGTTCATCCGGCAGGGTGCGGTGTTCCTCACGAGGCAGTGTGCGGCGATCCGGTTCCGAGACCGCTCCCGAGCCCCGTAACATTCAGGCCTAATCAGTCAACTGCCGTGGTTGCCCGCTTAGTTGGAGAAATCTCCGCACCACGACCAAGGGTGACCGCGCAAGGGGGAAGGAAAACCGAGATGACGTCATCCCGTCTGCGTCGGCGCGTGGCCGGAACCGCGGCCACCGTTCTTCTGATCGGCGCCGGCGCCCTGGCGACCGCGCCCGCCGCGGCGGCCAAGGCCAACCTGCTGTCCATCGAAAAGGTGTCGCTGCGCGCCCCCGGCCTGCAGGTGAAGGTCACGTACTCCTGCGACGTCGGCATGGACCACGAACTCGTCGCCAACGCGAAGACGCTCAACCACAGCTCCCACGACCAGTCCATCGCCGCGGGCACCGTCAAGAAGGACCAGCTGGTCTGCGACTACAAGGACCATGTCGCGTCGGTGAACCTGCGCCCGGCCGCAGGCTCGCACTTCGAGAAGGGGGACACGGTCGAGGCCACCGTCTTCTACTTCGACAACGACGGGTTCAGGTACGCCGACAACGTGGCGACGGCCGTCCTGTAGGGAGGGGTTTCGCTCCGGCGGACAACCACGCACGCACCGGTGAACCGCCGGACGAAGACGAGCAGATGTCGGGTCATCCACGGGTGGAGACCCGGCATCCGCCATGACGGACACCCGTCCGAACCGCCGCACGCGACACGACAGCCGGGTGCACGCAGTGCCAACTCATTGTGGACCGGCCGCCAATGACGTCCGCACACCACTCGGGGCATTCTTGATCGGGCGTCAGCCGGCACACCCGCGGGTTTCGCGGACTGGAACGCCGACCCCGACAACACCGTCAACCCGCCGATACCGGGGGACGCTCTTCAGGTCCGCGACATCCTGGGCGACGGCTGGGGCATCGAAGCAGAAGCGGCGACGCAGGACGGCGCCCGGGGTTACCGCGTGGTGTCCTCGCGCGGTCACGCGGCGGTCTACGTCTTCCCCTGGAAGACCGGCAACATCGCGGAGGGCACGCCGATCGTCGTCAACGTCTGCGCCGTGAAGGGCAGCAAGTCGCAGCGCGGCTCCGCCTACGGTCTGGCGTGACTCCTGGCTCCGCCCACGGCCTGGCATGACGCCTGCCGGCGTCCGGCGGTCACCTGCGTTCGGTGACCGCCGGACGTGGGTCAAGGGGTGGCGCAGGAGACCGTGGGCCAGGTCCAGTTGCCGTGGGGCTGGACGGTGACGCCGAAGGCGTTGCCGCTGGCGTCGGGCTTGGCGGTCATCTCGCGAACCAGGCAGTGCACCCGTCCTAGGCCACCCCTCGGCCTACGCAGCCGGAGGACGTCCGGCTGCTTCTCACCGACGCGCTGGACGACGCCCTCGCAACGTGACCGGTGCACGCGAAACCGCTCGGTGGGCGGAACCGACAGGTGCTCACGCCGGTTTCACTGCAGGTTCGAGGCGGACGGCCGGCTCGGGCGAGCGCACTCGTTGGGCAGCCACCTCGAACAGCTCGTCGACGCGTCGTCGTTCTTCCGCACTGGTGCCCGTGAGCGCGGAGACGACGAGGTAGACGACGAGGTTGACGCCGAGGGCCACGATGCCGCTGGTGATGCTGCCGAGGGCTCTGATGTCGTCCGGGAAGACGATCGTGAGCACCAGGGCCGTCAGTGCGCCGCCGAGCATGCCCCACAACGCACCGTGCTTGTTCCCGCCCCGCCAGAAGATTCCCAGGAAGAGAGGAACGGCGAGCTGGACGATGCCCTGGTAGGAGACCTGAGCCAGGAGTTGGAGCCGGCTGTAGTTGAAGGTCAGGTACGCGACGACGCCGGCCAGGGCCATGAAGACGATCATGCTTCCCTTGGCGACGCGGGTCAGTTGACGGTCCGACAGTGAGCGTCGGGGCGAGTTGACGAGGTCATTCGCGATCTGGAGTCCGCAGACCTGCACGCTTCCGTCGATATGGCCCATCGACGCGGCGAAGACCATCGTCAGACCCAGACCGAGCAGCCAGGTCCCGCCGTAGGTTTGCATGATCGTGAACCACCCGGCCTGCGGGTTCGCCGCGACCTCCGGCATGTTCCATGCGGCGATGCTGAGCAGGGTGAGCAGGGTGTAGAAGCTGGTCGAGATCAGGACCGTTCGCACGGTGGCGGACTTGACCGCCCGGACGCTGGCGGCGGTGTAGATCCGCTGGAAGCTCATGGGCCAGCACAACGATCCGATCATGCCGGTGAAGATGAGGCTGAAGAGGTACATCGGCCCGTACTGGTCGCCGTCGCCGGGAACGCTCAGCATCCGCTCCGGTACGTGCGCCAACTGGGCGAAGCTGATGGGTCCGTCGCCGAGTCCGAGCAGCAGCGCGAAACACAGGACGCCGGCCAGGACGTAGGCGACGATCCCCTGGAACGCGTCGCTCAGGATCAGCCCGCGCATCCCCATCTGCACGGTCCAGTACTGCCGGACGAGAATCACCGCCAGCCCGATCAGCAGGCACGTCGTCACCGACAGGGCGCCGTCGGTGGCAATGCTGAAGACCTCGCCGAGGGACTGCATCCCGAGCACGACCCAGGGGAAGACCGAGACGATCCCGATGACGCTGGCGACGACCTTGACGGCACGCGAGTCGAACCGTACGCCGAGGAGATCCGGCTGGGAGCGCAGGTCGTACCGCGCCCCCCAGCGCCAGGCACGCGTCGCCATGAAGTACATGGCCGCCACGCCGAGAATCGAGTACGCCAGGCCGTAGAACCCGAAAACCCCGAAGCCCGCGGAGAGTCCGAAGAACGCGATGAACGTCGCCCCGGGGAACCAGGAGTTGACGTAGGACATCGCGACGTACCACGGGCCGTACGAACGCCCGCCGACCGAATACTCCTCGAACGTGGGCTTGGACGGTTGCTTCGTGAGGTAGAGGATGGCGACGACGATGGCATAGAAGACGCCGAGCATCGAAAGAATGACGAACATGTCAATCCACCTCCTCGACCGGCGGCGCCGGCGACGTGACCGCAGAATCAGTGTGAGCGTTGGGCTGACGAGCTTCGTCGAGTTCTCCTCGGATGTCCTCCACCCAGTAGAGAGCCCAGAGGGAAAGCCCGACCAGGACGGCGATGAGAATCCAGTACCAGATCGCCGCTGGAAGACCCGCGATGACGACAGCGGAACCACTCGCCCACAGGTAGGCGGGCGGGAAACAGCCGAATACGAGAGCGAGCCCGTATATTCCGCCGAACGCGACGCGGATCTCGACCGCGTTACGCCGTTTGATGAAATCCTTCATTACTCTCCTTGGCGCAGCAGAGATCCAACAACTCGTGAAGTGCCTACCGAGGGTCGATCGGGGTGAATGACCCCAAGGCGCGCTCCAGCACCTCACCGACGCCAAGCAGTCGCCGGTCGTCGAAACGCCTCCCGACCAACTGCACGCCGACCGGCAGACCGTTCGTCACACCGGTCGGAACGGCCAGCGCGGGCACGCCGAGCAGCGGGAGCGCCATCATCGGCCACTGGATCTCCATGCAGTGCCGCATGCTCTCCTGGCCGGTCACGTCCTGGTCCTGCGCCATCGCCTGCTCGGCGGACACCGGCAACAGCAGGGTCGGGTACCGCTCCAGGAGGAGCTGCAACTGCCGGCCCAGGGTTCCCCGCCGGGCGTGACCGGCGATGAACGTCTCCAGCGACGGCGCCGCGCCCCACCATTCGGCCGCGTTCGCGAGCGTGTACTCGGCGGAGGTCAGCATTCCGGCGTCACCGAGCTTCCGGACCTGCGGCAGCTGCGTGGCGAACTCCTGCAGTACCAGGAGGTACCACAGCCGGTAGGCCTCGGCGAGCAGCGGGACCTCGACCTCCTCCACCTCGAATCCGGCGGCCTCCAGAACCTGTGCCGCCTGGGTGAGGGCGGCGTCGACCTGCGGGGACGGTGCCACGACCCCGGGGTCACGGACGAGGCCGACCCGCCCGGCGTTCGGTGACGGCGGCGGCGTCGGGTCGCCGGGGATCTGCCAGAAGCCACGCGGGTCCCACGCCTCGATGGCATCGAGCGCAAGCCGCGCGTCGGCCACACAGCGCACCAGGGCGCCCTCGACCGCCATGGTCTGCATCGCCAGTGTGTGCTCAGGCACCCCGGTCGCCGACGTGAACGACGCGACCCTGCCCGGTGTCGGGCGCAGGCCGACGAGTCCGGTCGCGTACGAGGGGTAGCGGATGGAGCCGCCCACGTCGTTTCCGTGCCCGATCGGCACCATCCCACTGGCGACCGCGGTGGCCGCGCCGCCGCTGGACCCGCCCGGGGTGCGCTCGGCGTCCCACGGGTTGAGCGTCCGTCCATGGAGGTCGTTGTTCGCGAACCAGCGGAACCCGAACGCGGGTGAGTTGCTCCTGCCGGTGAAGACGGCGCCGGCGTGGCGGAGACCGGCCACGACCGGGGCGTCGTCGGTCGCGACGTTGTCAGCCTGCGCGACGATGCCGTCGGTCGTCGCATAGCCACGATGGTCGGTATTGATCTTGGTTGCGACGGGGACGCCCAGCAGTGGGGCGTCGCCGCCCGCCCGGATCGCCGTGTCCGCCCGGTCGGCGGCGGACAGGGACTCCTCCGCGCGGATATCGACCAGCGCGTTGAGCCGGGGGTTGACCTCAGAGATCCGGTCCAGGCAGCTCTGTGTCACCTCACGGGCCGAGATGTCACGGGAGGTGAGCGCGGTCCGCAGACGGGCCGCCGTCCAGGTCCACAGGGGTTTGTCGTCGGTCATGGGCGCGATCGGCCTTCCAGAGGAGACGCCGGGGACGACCCACGGTAGGTACGACGGCTGCGCCGGGCTGGTCCGTCTGTGCCGCGAACTTGGCCGTCCGTGCCACCTCGGCATGGCCGTCCGTTCCATCTCGCTGTTTCCGATTCCGCGCGACCCGGCTATCATCCCGCCAGATCGTCGTGGTCACCGTCGCCGTTTCGATCATCAAATCCACGGAAATCCGAATGCTGCGGTGGGTGGGCACACCGCACCACACCGCAGCACCCGTGACAGGGCCAGGCACATGGGCATCACCGTTCGTAACCTTCAGGACGGCAGTATCGTCTCCGGCTATCTGCCGTCCACCGATCCGGCCGCCCAGTTCGACGACCACGTCCTCATGTCCTGCCGCGGCGGGCAATTCACCGGCGTCTTCTCGGCTTGGCGCACGGGCCGGCTTCTCGGCTGTGACGTGGCCAACGACGCCGCATCCACGGCCAAGCGGATCGTGCCCCACGACGGGAGGGGAATCTATATCGTCGGAGCGCTGCTGGAAGGCGAAGCCACCTATGTCGGCTCCACGGGCTCGACGACCCTCACGCCGTCCTCACTCATCGTGTATCCCGCCCAGGAATCGTTCTTCTTCTCCTATACGACGGCTTTCCACTACACGCTGATCGCCGTCACCGCCCAGGAACTGCGGGTGCCGGACGATTCACTGGCGCGGCTGGCCCAGCGGACACAGGTGGAGACGTCGCCGTTCAGTGCCGCCCTGATGGCGTTCATGCGAGCGGGGAACTCCTCCGCCGTCGCGACCCTGTCGGCGCACGATCTGGCCGATGTCGGCGAATACGCCACGCAGATGGTGCGCCGGATCGTGGCGCGCTCGGACGAGGACCACTTCGGCCGGAGCGGCGACGCCCGGCTGGCTCCCGTCCTCGCCTGGATCGAGCAGAACCTCTCCGACCTCCGCCTCGGGCCGGAACGGGTGGCCGAGGCCCACCATGTTTCACTGCGACAACTGCACCGGCTGTTCACCGGGACGGGAACCACCTGCAGCCAGTACATCCTTCGCCGCAGGCTGGAACGCATCCGCGAGGACATCCTGCGGTACGACCCCGACGCGTCGCTGACCACGATCGCCCTGCGCTGGGGCATCGACGACCCGTCCTACCTCTCGAAAGTGTTCCGCAAGCACTTCGGCACCAGCCCCCGTGAGGCCCGCCGCCGTCCTGCCTGAGACAGCGGTACGAGAGGGCCTGGTCGGTGCGGACGCCGGTGCCCCGCTCCTCCCAGCCGGGCGGCCGAACAGCGGGGCGAGCGGGGCGGGATCCCCCGCGCGCCGCGGAGATCAGGGACGCGTACGCCTGGTGTCCCCATGTCGTTGGGCTGGTACCAGTCCGCGAGCGCGGAGACGCCGACGCTGACCGGGCCGGTCAGGAACGTCTGTCCGAATCGCCGTGGGAGGCCGAATAGATCAACGACCGGCGCGCCCTGCACTGCTGCACGGGGACTCGGCGACGACTCCGCACGGGGGCTGGGTCATCGTGATTCGAGTCGGCGCGGGACGCGGGAGCCCCAGGATCTCGGCCTCTCTCAGCTGTTTCGAATGTTTCGAAACGCTTCCGATCTGTTCCGGCAGGACCGGCTGGTGGATCATGGTCAGTTGCCCGACTCCACGGACCCGGACTGCCGAGGTGCACCCCACATGGCCGAGCTGTATCCACCGATCGAGCCCCACGAGCACGGCACTCTCGACGTCGGCGACGGCAACCATGTGTATTGGGAGGCCTGCGGGAATCCTGCGGGCAAGCCCGCCCTCGTCCTGCACGGCGGGCCGGGCTCCGGCGCGGGGCCGTTCTGGCGCAGGCTGTTCGACCCCGTGGCCTATCGGATCGTCCTCTTCGACCAGCGCGGCTGCGGACGGAGCACCCCCGATGCCGCTGATCCGCGGACCTCGCTCGCCTGCAACACCACACAGCATCTGATCGCCGACATCGAACTGCTGCGGGAGAGCCTCGGCGTTGAGAGGTGGCTGATCGTAGGCGGCTCGTGGGGGGTGACCCTCGCCCTGGCCTACGCCGAGCAGCAGCCCTCACGGGTATCGGAGTTGGTGCTCTTCAGCGTCACCAGCACCACCGCACGCGAGGTGGAGTGGATCACCCGGCACATGGGGCGGATCTTCCCCGAGGAATGGGCGCGCTTCTGCGGCACCGTCCCGGAGCGGGAGCGCGACGGCAGCCTCGCAGAGGCGTACGCCCGGATGCTGGCGGCCCCTGATCCCTCCGTACGGGAGCGGGCTGCGCTCGAGTGGTGTCGCTGGGAGGACGTGCACGTGTCCACGCGCCCCGGCGCAAAGCCCGACGCCCGTTACGAGGACCCGCACTTCCGCCTGCGCTTCGCCCGCCTCGTCACCCACTACTGGCGGCACGCCGGCTTCCTCGAGGACGGCGTGCTGCTGCGCGACGCCGGAAAGCTCGCCGGTATCCCCGGCGTCATGGTGCACGGGCGCATGGACATCAGCAGTCCGGCGGACGTCCCGTGGCGGCTGGCGCAGGTGTGGCCGGACGCGGAGCTCGTGCTGATCGGCGACGAGGGCCACGGACTGTCGGGGGGAGGCACGACGGAGGCCGTCCTGGCGGCCACGGACCGGTTCCGCCCCGTCCGAGGCCGCTGAGGCCGGCCGGTCGGGGCACTCGAGATACGCGGAGGATCCGCCGAGGGACGGTCGCCCGGTTCAGGGTTGTCCTGCCCCCCGTGGCGGGACAACCCTGACCGGGGCGCGTCGCCGAGGACGCCTGCCGGGTGGGTCAGAGCCTGACGGCGGCGGAGCAGTTCCCGATTCCGGTCCGGCAGATACGGACGGACCACAGCGAGCGGGCTCCCGTCACGTAGCGGTCGGCGGAGGAACAGACCATGTCGCCGTACCACCGCCAGCTGGTGTCGTCCGTGTCCTTCACCTGGAAGCGCGCACAGTGACCGTCGGTGAGAGGGTCACGGGCGTGCAGCGACCAGTCGCCGTTGCCGACGTGGGTGGCCGTGCCCACGGCGCCTGTCGTACTCATGTCGTAGGTCAACGCCTGGGCGGGGCCGACCGAGAACCCGACCAGGGTCGCGGCAGCCGCCACGGCGACCACGAGCAGCCGCTTCGGCGCCGATGTCCGCGTTCTGAACGTCATGTGCGTCTCCTTCCGCTTACGACGGGGGTGCGTGTGCGTCGGGTCAGGGGCAGGACGCCGTGCCCTGGTCGAGGACGTGCGCGTCAGCGTTGTCCGCGACCTTCACCCACAGCGCGGACTTGCCACGCCGGTCGTAGGTGCGGGTGAACTCGGGCTGTCCGGTGCGGATGAACTTGACCTTGTAGCACCAGCCGGCGTCCACGCGGAAGGCGTCCCAGTCCTGGTTGTAAGCCGTGTGGCCGCCCCGGGCCGTGAGGTTCTGGGTCTTCTGCCTGTCCCCGTCGGAGGTGCACTTCGGTTCGGTGGTCGTCGAGTCGCCCGTGCTGTCGCCGCCCCGGCACCAGTTGAAGTAGGCGGTGACCCCGTAGGCGCTGTCGTTCACGGTCGTCGAACACAGGGTGAGTGTGCAGCCCGTGCCCGCCTGGGCGTTCGGCGCCACGCCCACGACAGCGGCGGCGCCCAGCGCGGCGACCACGATGACCGAGCGGACCCGCCCGGTACCGTGCCGCTTGGCAAACCCTCGCATCTCCATGTCCACACACCCTCCTTGTCCGGCGGCGCCACCCGAGGCGCGGCCGTCCCTGTCTTTCGTGACGCCAACGCTGAAGCACCGACCTTGCGAAAACCTTGCGACAGTCGACCGGCCGCCGTCCGGGGCCGTCCCGGCCGACCTGCTGCCCGAACACACCGCGATCGGCGTCGACTTCGCCCTGGTGGAGGAGTGCGGTCAGCACCAGGGGTGCGGGGACTACGCCGTCGCGTACGCCGACGGGGCCGCCTACGCGATCGAATACGGACAGCGGCTGCCGACAGGCCTTCGCGGGCTGGGGCGGCACACTGTCGATCGTCCAGCGGGGAGCGGGACGTGAGGGCGCCCGGAAGCGGCTCCTACCGCCGCCCGTGCCTGCTGATCACACCGATGTCAGCCCGTGTCCCGTGTACGCGGCCGAGCTTTCGGATCACCCTGCACGCGGGGGCGTCCAGGGCGAGTGCCGCTTCGCGCACCCAGGCCTCGCCTCGAGGACAAGGAACGAGCCTTTCGGATAGGGCAGGGGCAGACGCGCCGTCACGGTACGCATGCTCCCGTCCCGGAGCGCCGGCGGAAGTCACATGCGCATGCCTTGCGTGCACCCGTGCGTCAGAGGGCGCGGGGCGTCCCGGTCACCCCTGCTGCTCCTCGCCGAGCAGAAGTCCCGAGTCGCGTCGCCAGGCTTCGCCCTCGGGCGTCCAGGCGACGCGGGTACCGAGAGAAATCCAGATACCGAACTCGCCCGGGGACGGCTCGACGTGCTGCGGCACCCAGGCGCTGTTCATGCAGAGCAGCACGCCACAGCCCTTGGACTCGGGTAGGCCGCGCCAGGAGCAGTCCCATCGGACGTCCAGGGACAGCGGCCCGAGCACGGAGACCATCCGGTCCAGCTCCTCCTCGGTAGCGTCGTCCTCAGGCTCACTGCCGGGGGAGCCGAAGGGCGGGGTCGCGGCCAGAACAAGGCTCACTCCTTCGGGAAGGGGCCAGAGATCGACCAGGTCGGGGCGGAGCCTCACGTCGCCTGAGATGTAGGACTTCAACTGCACCGCATCGAGGGTGACGACACCGCGGCGCCGCAGTTCGCTCAGAAACTGCGCGCCGTGGGGTTCGCGGTCCGCACCGAACCGGGCGGTGGCGAAGGTGCCGAGTGCGTACGCGAATTGCTCCGCGGTCGTGATGTCGTGCACTCGGGGCCACGGAGGGGTGGTCCACTCAGCCAGGTCGCGCATGATCGCGCGCGCCCGCGTGAGCGCACTCACCGCGTCGGGGAAGGGTTCGCGTACTCGGTAGAGCGTCGAGGACAAGAAATGTGCCTTTCGGACAGGGGCAGGGGCGGACGTGCCCTCACGGTATGCGTCCGTCCCTGCCCCGGGTCACTGCCTGGTGTCAGTCAGCGGCAGCAGGTGGTTCAGTAGGAGTACCCGTTCGACGAACAGTAAGTATGTCCCTCGACATGGCCTTCGTCGGCGTTGCTCCCGAGGTCGAAGTCGCCCACGTTGGATCCGCTTTCGCTGTAGACCCGCAGGTGGTAGCCCCGAAGCCTCTCGAGTCCTACGCCTATGCGGCAGGCGCGCCGCCGGCGCCCGCGACCGGGCCGAGCCGGGCGGCGGCGGTGCAGGCCATGGCCGTGAGCAGGGTGCTGTAGACGGCGACGGGCAGGCGC
>NZ_JBEPBI010000071.1:0-37173 GCF_040299045.1 Streptomyces sp. NPDC001027 | reverse complement strand
CCGTTGCCGATGCCGACGCCGACGCCGACGCCGACGCCGACGGCCCGGGATCGCAGAAGCGGCCGGCCGCCGCCACGCCGGCCGAGCATCCCGGCCCGCACACTCACTCCCAGTCGGCATCGGCATCGGCATCGACGGAAACGGCCTCCGCGCCAGGGCCGTTGCACCCCCGCCGCGTCCTGCGCGGGCGCAGACCGATGGCGGCGGCCGTCGTCGTGATGGCGGCGGGGGCTCTGTGCGCCGCGTGGTCCTGGACGTCGTCGGCCGGGCCGCAGTCCCCGGAGGCGAAGGCCGCGATCACGCGTGTGCCGACCTCCTCGTACTCCGCCAAGACCTTCCCCTGTCACTTCACGGTGCTCGACGGCCGTCTCTACGCCGGTCACAGCACCACGCTCACCGACCAGTACGGCGTCGGCGCCACGGTCGAAGCGGTCGCCGAGGTGCAGTGCCTCGTCCAGCGGCACGGCTTCGACCCGAAGGGGATCGACGGGTCGTTCGGGCCCAACACCCGGGCAGCGGTGCAGGGGTTCCAGCGATCCCGCGGACTCGACGCCGACGGGATCGTGGGTCCGATGACCTGGCGCGAGCTCAGGAAACCGGGTGGCTGAGGGCCCCGGGCCACGTCCGGACGGCTCGTCACGGGCGGCCGCGCCCGAGGTCCGCCACCTCGTCGAGCGGCTGCGGGAGGCCAAGGAGGGCACCGGGCTGAGCTTTGCCGCGCTCGCGGCGAGGACGGCCTACAGCAAGTCGTCCTGGGAGCGCTACCTCAACGGCAAGGCGCTGCCGCCCCGGGACGCGGTGGAGGCGTTGGCGAAGGTGAGCGGTGCGGATCCGGCGCGGCTGCTGGCGCTGTGGCTGCTCGCCGACCGCGCCTGGAGCGGACGCGACGCACGCGAAGCACGCGGCTCAGACGGCACAGAGGGCGCAGACGACGCCGACGGCTCCGAAACTCCGGCAGCCGGGGCGACGGACTCAGCGGACACCTCGGGCCCGGCGCAGGGGGAGCCGGCGCCTCGCCCGCCCGGCGGGCGCTTGGAGCCGGCTCTGCGCAGGCGAGCCGCCGTGCTCGCCGCGACGGCGGCTGCACTCGCCGGCGCGCTGGGCGCGGGGGCGTGGACGGACTGGACGTACGGCGTCGGACCCACGAGCGAGGCGACGGCGCCCAGCACCGGGCCGTGCAGCGGCGAGACCTGTACGAACCGGGACCCCGAACAGCAGGACACCGACTGCTGGACGGACGCGGAGACCCGAGCGCAGCGGGAGGTCGCCGGACGGACGGTGGAGTTGCGCGTCAGTCCGGCCTGCCGGGCTGCCTGGGGCCGTGTCGTGGCGCCCCGCGAAGGAGACCGGGTCCAGGTCGTCACCGCCGACGGGCGGCATCAGTCACGGCAGGTCGCCGTGCCGGGCCGCTACCAGTACACCCTGATGACCGGCATCGACCGGGCGGCCGAGGCGCGGGTCTGCTTCGAGCTCGTGGAGGGCACGTCGGGCTGCACAGCCTGGGGACGCTGAGGAACCGGGCGGGGGTGGTCACCGGCGACGGGTCCGGCGTCGCGGCGAGTGCAGACGGGGGTCGAAGAGCTGGCCGGCGAGGCCCGCGAGGACCAGTCCTGCGGCGAGCAGGAGGCCGTGGGACAGGGCCCGGAGGGGATGGTCCCGGACGCACCGCCGCCCGGGTCTGGGAGGACCCGGGCGGCGGTGTGGTGCAGGGCGGGACGGTGTCAGGGGGTGAGCTGCCAGCGCTGGATGTATCCGACGTCGATCGACGCGCGGTCCTGGACGCGCAGCTTCCAGGTTCCGTTCAGGGGCTGGCCGGAGGCGTCGACGGTGAAGGTCTGGTCGACGTTGTCGGCGGAGCCGCCGCTGCGGTTGAGGAGGGAGTAGACGGCGCCGTTGGGGCCGACGAGGTCGACGGTCAGGTCACCGCGGTACGTGTGGACGATGTTGACGTACACCGAGGTGGTGGCGGAGGCGTTGCCGTCGCGGCCGGTGATGGTGACCGGGGACTCCACGGCGGCGCCGTTGTCGGGGATGTCCACCCGGCCGGCGTTGGCGTAGATGTACGCGATCCGCCAGGTGAAGTCGTCCGAGACGGAGGCGCCCGTGCTGTCCGTGACCTTGACGGTGACGTCGCTGCTGCCCAGGGCGGTGGGCGTGCCGGTGATGAGGCCGCTCGGGCTGATGCTCAGACCGTCGGGCAGTCCAGTCGCCTCGTAGGTGAGACCCGCGCCGGAGTTGGTGGTGTACGCGTCCACCTGGAGGCTGACCGCCTGGCCGATGCCGCTGATCTGGTCGGCGATCGGGGCGACGTTGACGCCGAGGGCTATCCGGCTGCCGACGTTGATGGCGGCCCACGAGTCGGCCACGGCGAGGTAGGCCGGGCTGTAGGCGCCGAACAGGTCGCTCGCGGCCTGCAGGGTGGCGGTGCGGGCGCCGGCGTAGTCGGTCGACGAGGTCATGTACGTCGTCAGCGCCCGGTACCAGACGGCGGCGGCGTTCTCGATGCCGATGCCGGCGACCGGCCGACCGTCGTAGGTCGGGCTGTCGTAGGAGACGCCGTTGACGGTCTTCGCGCCGCTGCCCTCGGAGAGCAGGTAGAAGAAGTGGTTCGCGGGGCCCGAGGAGTAGTGGACGTCGACGCCGCCGAGGGCGGAGCTCCAGTTGTCGTGGGAGGAGCCGTCCTTGGAGGGCTTGTCCATGTAACGCAGCGGGGTGCCGTTGCCGTTGATGTCGATCTTCTCGCCGACGAGGTAGTCGCCGGGGTCGGCGGCGAGGCCGGCGTGGAACTCGACGGCCGCGGCGAAGATGTCGGAGGTCGCCTCGTTGAGGCCGCCGGACTCGCCCGCGTAGTTGAGGTTGGCGGTGGCGGCGGTGACACCGTGGCTCATCTCGTGGGCGGCCACGTCGAGGGAGGTCAGCGGGTGCGTGTTGCCCGACCCGTCGCCGTAGGTCATGCAGAAGCAGTTGTCCTGCCAGAAGGCGTTGACGTAGTTGCTGCCGTAGTGGGCGCGGCTGTAGGCGGCGACGCCGTCGTTGCGGATGCCGTTGCGGCCGAAGACGTCCTTGTAGTAGTCCCAGGTGGCGGCGGCGCCGAAGGCCACGTCGACGCCCGCGGTCTGCCGGTTGGACTGCAGACCGTTGCCCCAGACATCGTTGTCGTCCGTGAACAGCGTTCCGGTGCCGGACGTGCCCTGGTTCAGGTCGTACGTCTTGTGTCCCGCGCGCCCGCCGTCGACGAGCTGGTACGTCGAGCCCGACAGCGTGGTGCCGAGCGGGACCGTGCCGCTGAACTGGCCGGTGCCGGTGCCGGTGTGGACCTTCTCGGCGGCGAGGATCTGCTTGCCTGTGGTCGCGTCGGTCACGACCTGGAGTTCGCTGGGGGTGCCGTCCTGCTGCACGCCCTCGACGACCGTCTCCCAGGCGAGGATGGGCTTCGCGGTTCCGGCCCAGACGACCAGACGTGGCGCGCGTGCCGTCTCGGGGCCCTTCACCTCGGCGTTCCTCGCGGCCGCGAGAGCCTTGCCGGCGGCCTGGGGGGAGGCGAGCTTCGGGGTGAGGGAGGGCAGCGTGAGCGTCGCGCCGCTCGCCCTGGTCACAGTGGTCCGGCTCTTGCCGAGGTGCACGACCAGGTCGCCGCCGAGGACGGGAAGACCGGCGTAGGTGCGCTCGTAACGGGTGTGGGTGGTGCCGTCGGCGTCTTTGACGACGTCCTTGACGAGCAGCTTCTCCTTGGTCCCGAGGGCGAGCCGTCGGGCCTCGGCGCCGGCGCCGGCCTGCGCGCTCTTGATGAGCGAGGCGCGGCCGGCCGGCGACAGGGGCGTCGGCGCGGCGCCCGCGCGGGGCGTCGCGGTGATGTCGGCCTCGCCGGGCCGGGCGGGCGCCGCGACGCCGGTGCCCGTCTGGACCCCGAGGGTCAGCAGGGTGGCGGCGGCGGAGAGGGCGAGAGCGGTGGTGCGTCTGCGCCCGAGGATGGGCAGGTGTCGCCGGGGCAACGGGTTCTCCTTCAGTGCGAGGGCCGGCCGGTGATGGAGGCCGAGGTGGGGGCGGACCGGCGGGATGCGGCCGATCCGGAGCGCTGCACGGTTGGGGGGTGGAAGGAGGTGGGGGGTGGTGACAGGTGCTCCGCGTGATGCGGACGTGAAGGAATGGTGAACTTCGGCAGCAGCGTGGCACTGGGTGCACAGTTTTGTCATGGGAATGCCAAGACAACGGCTTGAAATGACCATGACCAACTGGGGATGTCGCCTGCTCGACGCACGTTTTCAGCCGTCGGCGCAGGGGCCGGTCCCCGAAGGAGGAATGCGGGCAGGGTGAGGGCGCGACGCGGCACGCCGGGCCACCCCCGCGCGTTCAGGTGTGACGGCAGTCGACGCGGTTCGACGGAAGGCGGTGTGCGTCGAGGCGACCGCTGACCCGTTCGAGTGGCCCCCCGCCGCTTCCCGTCGTAGCGTCGACAGCGCACCTCACCGGGGCGCGGCACACAGCCGGGCCCCGGTGCGTGCGGCTGGGAGCCACGATGCGACACACGACGAGAACCACGGTCACGCTCTGTGCGGCGCTGGGCCTGACGGCGGCGGTCGGGTCGGCCGCGGCGACGCCGGCCTCCGCACCGCCCGCGGCCCGCGCGGCCTCGGCTCGACAGGCGACCGCGCCGGTCCTGGTCGACTGCTTCTGGCACGCCCGGGTGCGGCCCGACAGCTTCGTCCTGGCCTGCGGCGACGGCAACAGCCGACTGGTCTCGTTGCACTGGACGGGCTGGGGCGCCGGCTCGGCACGGGCCACCGGGGTCAACGTCGTCAACGACTGCGATCCGTACTGTGCGGCGGGCGCCTTCCACCGGTACGCCGTCGCCGTAAAACTGGACCGGCCGCAGCCGTGGAAGAAGCACCCCCGGGTGCAGCACTACACCAGGATCACCCTGACCTACCCGGGCGAGCGGCCGGCGCAGTTCGCCCGCGTCGTCACCTACCCGCTCTGGAACTGACCCCGCGACGTCCCGGCGGGCCCGCCGGGACGGGCGGTCGCCGAGGTACGGACGCCGACGTCGGCACCGGCGCCGGCGCCGGCGGTCACGCCATCAGGCCGGCCGCCACCGTCGCGCCCAGCTCCCAGCAGGCCGCCGTCTCCGCCTTGTCCGGCTCCCCGGTGACGGTGACCGGCTCGGCCGCCCGTCGCCAGCCCAGCCCCGTCGTGACGGCCTCGATGCCGCGCACCGCGCCGGTCACGTCGTTGCCGCCGTGCACGTAGTAGCCGAAGGGACGGCCCCGGGTGGCGTCCAGGCACGGGTAGTAGATCTGGTCGAAGAAATGCTTGAGCGCCCCCGACATGTAGCCGAGGTTGGCCGGAGTGCCCAGCAGGAAGGCGTCGGCGGCCAGGGCGTCGGAGGCGGTCGCCGCGAGGGCCGCCCGCCGTTCGACGCGGACGCCCTCGATCTCCGGCGCCGTCGCGCCCGCGACCACCGCTTCGAACAGCGCCTGGCAGTGGGGCGAGGGGGTGTGATGGACGATCAGCAAGGTGGGCACAGCTCAAGACCCTGCCCCCTCGCCCGCCCAGGCCGCAAGCCGGGAACGCCGGGCCGGGCGGGCGCCTGCGGTCCCGTACCCCGTACGGGACCGGTTACGTCCGCCGCCCTCCGGGCACTCTGATACGACGACTGCCCGACTGTCGAGACGCGGGGGTGCGGGGTGCTCGCTGGGAGTGCGGCGACTCGGAGTGCGGTGACGATGTGCGCGGCCGGTGTGCTCGTCCTGGTCGGCTGCTCGCCCGGGGACGACGGGCGCAACGCGGAGCCGGCGCGCACGACGTCCGTCCCGGCGACCGCTTCCTCCGCCCCGTCTTCCGGCCCGTCTTCCGGCCCGCCCTCCGCCTCGCCCGCGCCCTCCGCCGGCGCGCCTTCCCCGTCCGCCTCCCCGTTCCCTTCCGCGACGGCTGCCCCGTCTGCGCGTCCCTCGCCGGTCCCCGTCACCGGCCCGGACCAGAAACTGGTGGTCATGACCGTCAGCGGCGGCTTCGCCGGGGTGAACCAGGAGGTCACGGTCCGGGGCGACGGAACCGTCCGCACCGCCGACAAGGGCAGGACCGCGGTACGCCGCACCACCGCGGCGCAGTTCACGCAGCTGCGCACGCTGCTCGGCGACCCCGCGCTCGACGACGTCCCCGCGTTCACCAGGGACTCGGGCTCCGCGGACAGGTTCCAGTACGCCCTCCAGTTCGACGGCCGTACGGTCATGACGGACCGCTCCGCCGGGGAGCCGGCGCTCGACCGTCTCATCGACGCCCTGGAGAAGTGGCTGCCGAAGCACTGACGCCGGGTCCGCGCACGCCCCGTCCCGGTGCGCGCAGGGCGGACCTCGTCGCCGACCGGGGCCCCGGGTCTGGCATCATCGGTTCGAATCCAAGGCCACGGGGGGACACCATGCAGCGGGCGACGGGACGAGGCGCAGCCTCAGCGGCGCCGCGGAGCGTCGACGTGGCCCGGCTCGCCGGCGTCTCCCAGAAAACGGTCTCGCGGGTCTTCAACGACGAGCAGTACGTCTCCGCGGAGGTGCGCCGACGCGTCCTCCAGGCCGCCGAAGAGCTCGGCTACCGGCGCAACAACGCCGCCCGGGCGCTGGCCTCCGGACGGACCCGGGCCATCGGCGTGGTGACGCTGGGCACCGCTCTCTTCGGTCCCGCCTCCCTGCTCATGGGTGTCGAGCGGGCCGTCAGGGACACCGGATACGCGCTGCGCGTGGTCAACACGGTGGAAGGCGATCCCGCGGGCGTCGCGGGGGCCGTCGGCTCGCTCCTCGACCAGGGCGTCGACGGGATCGTCATCTCCGAGCCGATCGACGAACGGGGCGGCGGGGACGACGTCCGCCTCCGCGTCGACGTGCCGGTGCTGGTGCTCAGCGCGCCGTCACCCGTCGTCGCCCCCAGCGTGCTGACCGCGGGCCACGGCGCCGACCGGATGGCCTGGGCGGCCACCGAACACCTGCTGCGGCTGGGTCATGTGACGGTCCATCATCTCGCCGGGCCGCAACGCTGGTACGCCGCGCGGGACCGGCTGGAGGGCTGGCGGACGGCTCTGAGGGCGCACGGCAGAGCCGTGCCGCCGGTGGTCGAGGGCGACTGGTCCGCCGCGTCCGGGTACGCGGCGGGCCGTGCCCTCGCCGCGGACGGCGACGTCACCGCGGTGTTCGCCGCCAACGACGACATGGCGATCGGGCTGATCCGCGCGCTCACGGAGGCCGGCCTCCGGGTGCCCGAGGACATCAGCGTCGTCGGCTTCGACGACATCCCGGTCGCCGCGTTCGTCATACCTCCCCTCACCACGGTGGCGCAGCCGTTCGACGCCGTGGCGCAGGACGGCCTCAGGCGCCTCGTGCACGTCATCGAGAACCCGGACGCACCGCCCCTGCCGGAGAGCGACCCTCCGGTCGACCTCGTCGTCCGCGCCTCGACCGCGGGCCCGTCCACCCGGCGGAACCCCTCCCGCTGACCACTGCGTCCTCCTCGCCGGCGCCCGCGAGCCGGAGTCGCGTCGATCGAGTGCGCGCCGGTCGAAGTCGCGTCAGTCGGCGGCCAGGGCCGAGCGCAGTGCGGAGGCCATCAGCTCGATGGCCTCCTTCGCGGCCGGCACGGGGCCCGTGTGGGTGAAGTAGTGGTCGACGTCCGCGAACACGCGGTGGGTGACGGGCACGCCCGCGGCCTCCAGAGCCCTGGCGTAGGCGTCGCCCTCGTCGCGGAGGCGGTCGTTCTCCGCGACCACGACCAGGGCGGGCGGCAGTCCGGCGAGGTCGTCGGCCAGGCCCGGCGAGACGAGCGGGTCGGCCCGGTCGGCGGGATCGGGCACATAGGCGCCGGTGAACACGCGCATGAGCCACGGGGTGAGCAGCGGCTTGGCCGTGCGGGCCGTCTTGGCCGCCGGGTCGGTGACCATGTCGAGCGGCGCGGAGTCGATGATCTGCAGGCGCGGTGAGAAGGCGCCGCGGTCCCGGGCCGTGCGGCACACCGCGGCGGTCAGGTTGGCGCCGGCGCTGTGCCCGCCGACGGCCAGCCGGGATCCGTCCCAGCCGTGCGCCTCGCCGTTCTCGACGATCCACGCGGTCACGTCGTAGGCCTGGGTGACGGCGGCGGGGTACGGCCTCTGCGGTGCGACGGCGTAGTCCACGTTGACGACGACGCAGCCCGCCGTGGCGGCTATGCGGCGGCACAGGTGGTCGTCCTGCTCCGGCCGCGCCACGACGAAGCCGCCGCCGTGGAAGTTGACGTAGACGGGGGCCGGCGGGCCCGCGACGACCGGGGGCCGGTAGACGGTGCAGGCCACGGGCCCGGCGCCGGTCTCCACCCGGAGCGTCTGCGTGTCCTTGGGCACGTCGGAGAATCGCAGATCCTTGTGCACTCGGGACATCACCCCGCCGAGCAGCAACTGGACGGCCCTGGCCTGGACGCGGGGGCTGAGCGGCATGGTCGGTCCCGTTCTCGAGGTGCGGAATCGGCGATCGGCTGCGGCTGCGGTCACGACCGTCCGATCGACAGGATTCCTGTCAATGGAGGTACATCCTGCACGCGGACGGGCGAGCGCGCCACCCTCCGGTCGAGCCCGCGTTCCCCTAGCTCACCGTGCATCCGTTCAATCGCCTTACCCACATGGTCAATTGCGTGCAGAGAACTGCGCGTTGCGAAGTCACTTGAGCCAGTCCCGGAACGCGTCACCCTGCAGGAGGACGGCCTTCGTACGGTCGGTGACACCAGTGGAGCCGGAGGATCCCGGACCCGCGCAACCGGCAGGAGGAGCGCCATGGCGAACGTGGAGATCTCGATGAAGGAGACGATGACCGCGATCGAGGGGGCATTGGGAGTCGCCGTAGTGGACTACACGAGCGGCATGGCACTCGGCACGCTCGGCGGAGGCAAGGATCTCGACCTGACCGTCGCCGCGGCCGGGAACACCGACGTGATCCGGGCCAAGGTGCGCACCATGGACCACCTGGGACTCAAGGGCGAGATCGAGGACGTCCTGATCACCCTCGCGAACCAGTACCACCTCATCCGGCTGCTGAAGGGCCGCGGCGGCAGCGGCCTGTTCATGTACCTGGTGCTGGACCGCGAACGGTCGAACCTGGCGATGGCCCGCCACCAGCTCAAGCGGATCGAGGCCGAGCTCGAGGTCTAGACGGCCGGACGCCCCTCGTCTGACGGGCGGACGGCCGTGGCTTCGCACACCCTCGAATTGAAGATGTCTTCATCTCGACACATCCAGATCAGCGCATCACACGGGTGTGCGGAGCCCGCAACCACCAGGATCGAGGCGCGGCACGTCGCGCGCGGCGGCGCACGGACAGCCGGGGCGGCCGCCGCGCCTCGAGATCCACCCCACCGAACACGGCAGGGAGCGAGCGACCATGCAGGTTCCCCTCTACCAGGCGAAGGCCGAGTTCTTCCGCATGCTCGGGCATCCCGTGCGGATCAGGGTCCTCGAACTGCTGCAGAACGGGCCCGTCGCCGTGCGGGACCTGCTCGCCGAGATCGAGATCGAACCCTCCAGCCTGTCGCAGCAGCTGGCGGTGCTGCGCCGGTCGGGGATCGTCGTGTCGATCCGGGAGGGCGCGACCGTCAGCTACGCGCTGGCCGGCGGCGACGTCGCCGAACTGCTGCGGGCCGCCCGTCGCATCCTCACCGAACTCCTCGCCGGGCAGAACGAGCTGCTGGCCGAGCTGCGCCAGTCCGAGCAGCCGCTGCCGATGCCCCACACCCGTACGGAACTGCCCGTGCCGCAGGGCGGCGCAGGACGGACGTGACGGCTTCGAGCCCCGAGCCGAACAGCGGCGCGGGGCTCGAACGAAACACACCGAATCGCCAGGGTCCGCCACCCCTTCCGCCACGTAGAAATATCTACAAGCATGCATATGCCGGGCGGCAGGCCGTCGCCGGTGGAGTCACACGGAGCCGACGGAGCCGACATGAGCGATGCGATGCCGACATGATCGATGCGATGTGGATGCGCGGCGTGGAGTGGCTGGCCGCCGCCGCGACCGATCCGCGGTCGTGCAAGCGGGACTGGGACCAGGGCGACGGGATCGCCCTGCTGGAAGCGGGCCGTTACTGGGACGTCCTGAGCGTGCCCGACCGGCTGGGGCTGCTCACCCTGGACCTGCTGTGGCAGGCCTCACGGCCGACGCCGGGTCCCACGCTCGTGGACACCGCCGCCCACCGCGTCGGCTTCCTCCTGCCGCCCGACCCCGGCAGCCGCTGGATCGGGGCCGGCCTGCGATACGCCGGGCGGGGCTCCTGGGTCGCGGTGCCCCCGCCCTACCGGGCCGGGCGGTTCCTGGAGTGGCTGGTCCCGCCGGACGGGAGCGGTGCGCTGCACACGCCGGCCACGCTGGAGCTGGCGCTGCGGCAGGCCAACGGCACACTGGCGGTGCTGCGGCCGGTGTGCGGGCCGTAGTGACGACGTCCCGTCCGCGGTGTCCCGCCGTCGTCCCGTCCCGGACGGCGCGGGATGCGGGGCCGCGCCGCGCGTCAGGACCGGCGGACTCGGCGCGGCCACGGGGCGGCCACTCCGCGTCCGGACCGCCGTAGATCACGTGGACCGAGTGAACCGCCCCGGGTCCCGTGGTCCACGCGGCGCCCCTGGACGCCCCGACGGGCGGGCCAACTCCTCCGTGGCGTAAGGCAATTCGGACAGTCGACGCAGAAGCGAACAGATACCGGGCGCTTTCGGCGCGAAGACTTGCTCGACCGTGCGGGATCGATCAATGACGGTGTGTACTGTGCTCCGAGAACCCGTTCGAGCGCCGAACTCACCCTCGCTCCACAACGACGACGCCCCACCCCACTGGACCGAATCGATGATCGAATTGCCGGACCTGGTGACCGGCGGCCTGGCCGCCGGCACGCTGTCCGCGCTCGCCCTGGCCGGCGGGCTGCTGCACGCACGACGGCGGCAGGCCCGACAGCGGGCCGAGATCGCCGCGCTGCGCACCCGACTCGACGGCTCCCTCAAGGCGTTCACGGCGGAGGTGGAGCACCTGGCGACCCGGCGCGTGCCCGCCGCCGCCCGCCGGGTCGCCCATCCGCACGTCGTCGTGCCGGGCCCGCTCCAGCCGCTCACCGTCGGCACCCCGCTGGGCATCGCCCTGGAGAACGTGGTGCTGGCGCTGCAGGCCGAGACGGCCGCCCAGCGCACGTCGGTCGACGCCGCGGCCCAGGCCGGTATGCGGGGCGCCGTCCGGGAGATCCAGGCAGCCCTGTACCGGCTGCAGGACGCCCTGCGCGGACTCCAACAGCGTTACGACGACCCCGAGTTGGCGCAGACCCTGTTCCGTCTCGACCACGAGAACGAGCAGTCGCTGCGGCGCGCGCAGGTCACCGCCGTGGTGTGCGGCGCCTGGGTCGGGCTGGCCCGCGAGGAGTCCCACCTGGTGGACGCGGTGACCGGCGGCCAGGCCCGGCTCGCCGGCTACCACCGGGTCCGGGTCCACAATCACCTCGAGCCCGGCACTGCCCTGGTCTCGCACGCCGTCGAACCGGTCGCCGTCATCGTCGCCGAGCTGCTCGACAACGCTCTTCGGCACTCCGCCCCGGACACCGACGTCGTGGTCAGTCTGCAGCATGTGCACCACGGTGTGTGCGTCACCGTCGACGACGCGGGCCTCGGCATGACCCAGGACGAACGCGACCGCGCCCAGCGGCTGGTGGCGGGCGACGAGCCCATCCTGCTGACCGAGCTGGGCGACCCGCCCCGCATGGGACTGGCCGCGATCGGCCGGCTGACCCGCCAGTTCGACCTGGGCGTGGACGTCTCCTCGACCTCCCCGTACGGCGGTGTGCGGGCGGTGCTTCGGGTCGACACCCACCTCCTCAGCCACCTCGACCCGGCCGAACGGCCGCCGGCCGCGAGCGCCCCGCGCACGACGCGCACCGCGCGCAAGGACCTCCCCGACCCTGCGGCCCCCTCCCACGCGTACGGCCCCGAGGCCGGCCCGCCGCAGCCGGCGCCGGGGCATCACGAAGCGCAGGGCGAGGACGACGGCCTGCCGCAGCGCAGACGCCGTACCCGGCCCGCGACGCCGACGCAGGCACAGGCCCCGGCACAGGATCCGGGCCGGACCGCGGAGCGTCGCCCCGCGCGCAGCCCGGAGGAGGCCGCCGCGGCGCTCGGCGCACTGCAGTCCGGCACGGCGGCGGCCCGCGCCGCCGCGGCGAACGCCGCTGCGGGCGCCTCGGGGGACGCGCCCGCCGATCACACCGACCACACCGACGACGAAGAGGGAGCGGCCCGATGACCAGCCGCAACACGGGTGACACGGCATGGGTGCTGGAGCCCGTCCTGCAGGTGCCGCACGTGGTGGCCGCCGTCATGCTGACCCGGGACGGGCTCGTGACCGGCTACACCGACGCCCTGTCCCAGCCGTCGGCCGAGCGGGTGGCCGCCATCACCAGCACCGTGCAGGGCGCCTGCCGGACCGCCGCGGCCGCCTTCGCCGACCGTGAGACGGCCGACGTGCGGCAGATCGTCATCGAGTCGGACCACGGGTACGTGCTGATCGTGCCGACCGACCACGGCACCTGTGTGGCCGCCTACGGCGACAGCGAGGTACGGCTCGACCTGCTGGCGCACCGGGTGCACTCCCAGGTGGCCCGACTGGGCGAGAAGGCGATGACAGCACCGTCCCGAGGAGCCGACGACGACCCGACGGCATGACCGGCCGCCCGGCCGGGCGCCCTCTGGTTCCCGCGTATCTGTCGACCGGCGGGGTGGCCCGCCCCAGCCGCCCTCACCTGGAGCGGCTGACGGTGCTCGCCCGCAGCGACGCACCGCTGCCCGCCGGGCTCCCCGCCGCCGAACTCGCCCTGCTGGACACCCTGGAGAGCGGTTCCCTGGCGGTGGTGGAGGCGGCGGCGCTGCTCAGACTGCCGTTCTCCGCGGTGCGGGTGCTGGCGGCCGGTCTCGTCGACCGGGACCTGGTCCTCGCCCGTGCGCCGATCCCGCCCGCCGAACGGTTCGACCCCGACCTGCTGAAGAGAGTGGCCGATGGCCTCCGCGCCCTCAAACACCGCGTCTAGCGCGGGCGGACCCGGTGCCGTCCACCTGCCCGACACCGCCCGCGACCTGGTGAAGATCCTGGTGGCGGGGCCGTTCGGAGTGGGCAAGACGACCCTGATCGACTCCGTGTCCGAGATCCGCCCGCTGCACACCGAAGAGCCCCTCTCCGAAGCGTCCGCGCAGGTCGACGACCTGGACGGGGTGCGGGAGAAGGCGACGACCACCGTCGCCATCGACTTCGGGCGGATCAGCCTGCCCGGCGACGTCGTGCTGTATCTGTTCGGCACGCCCGGGCAGGAGCGCTTCCGGAGCCTGTGGGACGACATCGCCTACGGCGCGCTGGGGGCGCTCGTGCTCGTCGACAGCCGCCGGCTGGACGCCTCGTTCGACGTGCTGGGGCTGGTGGAGGAGAGCGGGCTGCCGTACGCGGTCGCCCTCAACGCGTTCCCCGACGCGCCCCTCCACCACGGCGAGGAGCGGCTGCGGAAGGCGCTGGACCTGGAGCCCACGACACCGCTGGTCACCTGCGACGCCCGGGACGCCGGCTCCTCGATCGACGCGCTGCTCGCGCTCGTGGACCATCTGATCGGCCGTGACCCCGTGGAGGCCCGGTGACCGCCCGCACCCAGGACGGGATCGACTTCGCCCGTTCCGCGCCCGTGCGCCTCTGGGAGGACGGCTTCGCGTCGGACCCGCAGCGCTACTACTCCGCGCTGCGCGCCCAAGGCCCCGTCGGCTGGGCCGAGTTGGCGCCCGGCGTTCCGGCGTACCTGGTCACCGACCGGCGGGCGGCGCTGGACGTCCTGCACGACCAGGAGACCTTCTCGCACGACCCGCGGGCGTGGGAGGCGACCGTCCCCGCCGACTCCCCGGTGCTGGGCATGATGCGGTGGCGGCCCAACGCCCTGTTCGCCGACGGCCCCGCGCATCTGCGCTACCGGGCCGCTCTCATCGACGTCTTCGATCTGGTGGAACCGCAC
This sequence comes from Streptomyces sp. NPDC001027, assembly GCF_040299045.1. Classification (NCBI taxonomy): domain Bacteria; kingdom Bacillati; phylum Actinomycetota; class Actinomycetes; order Kitasatosporales; family Streptomycetaceae; genus Streptomyces; species Streptomyces sp. NPDC001027. The sequence continues at coordinate 23,160 of NZ_JBEPBI010000071.1, read as the reverse complement.
GACCTGCGCGCCCGGGTGCACCGGGCGGTGCGGCTGCTGGCCGAGCGCATCGGCCCGCGCGGCGAGGCCGACCTCGTGGCGGACTTCGCGCGCCCGCTGCTGGCCCTGGTGCTCAACGACCTGTTCGGGCTGCCGGACAGCCAGAGCGAACGCCTCAACGAGGGTCTCGGCAAGATGATGGAGGGCGGCGCACAGGCGGCCGAGGGCGAGGCGCAGTACGCCCAGTACGTGCTGGAGCTCATCGCGGCCAAGGCCGGGAATCCCGGCGACGACCTGCCCAGCCGACTGCTGGAGCACCCTGCCGGACTGACCCGTGAGGAGGTCACCTGGCAGGTGTTCCTCACCCTCGGCGCGGGATACGAGCCGACCGCGAACCTGCTCTCCAACACGTTGTCCCGGGTGCTGGGCAACCCGGCGTACTACTCCACGCTCACCAGCGGGGCCCGGCCGGTGATGGACGCGGTGGTGGAGGTGCTGCACCACGAGACGCCGCTGGCGAACTACGGCGTCTACTACGCGCGCAGGCCGGTGGCCTTCCACGGGGTGTGGCTGCGCGACGCGGTGCCGGTGGTGGTGTCGTACGGGGCGCTGGGACTCCCCCACGGCACGGACGGCACGGAGGGTGGGCGGACGGCTTCCGGCGGCCGGCATCCGCACGACGCCTCGCACCTGTCGTGGGGTGCGGGTCCGCACGCCTGCCCGGTCAAACAGCACACCCTGCTGCTCGTCACCGAGGCGATCGAGCGGCTCACCCAGTGGCTGCCGGACCTCGATCCCGTCGTGCCCCGTGACCGGCTCGCCTGGCGGCCGGGGCCCTTTCACCGGTCGCTGAAGGCGCTGCCCGTGCGCTTCAGCCCCCGCTCCCCCGCTTCCGACCCCTCAGGAGTCCGTACGTGACCGTGACCGACCGCATCGTGCTCGACCCGTTCGGCGCCGACGTGCACGCGGAGAGCGCCCGGCTGCGCGCGCTCGGCCCGATCGTGCCCGTCGAGCTGCCCGGCGGCATCCCCGCGTGGGCGCCCACGGGGTACGACACGCTCAAGGCGCTGATCCTGGACCCCCAGGTCAGCAAGGACCCGCGGCGGCACTGGCGGCAGTGGGGGGAACTGGGCGAGCACCCGTCCTGGGGCTGGATCCTGGGCTGGGTCGGCGTCGTCAACATGCTGTCCACGTACGGCGCCGACCACGCCCGGCTGCGCAAGCTGGTGGCGCCGAGCTTCACCCACCGGCGCACCGAGTCGCTGCGGGAGCGGGTGGAGGCGATCACGGCGGAGCTGCTCGACACGCTGGACAAGCGCGCCGAGGACGGCGCCGCCGTCGATCTGAAGGCGGAGTTCGCGCATCCGCTGCCAATGCGGATCATCTGTGAACTCTTCGGCGTCCCCGAGGAGTTGCGGGACGCGACCGGACGGCTCATCGCGGCGATCATGGACACCTCCGATCCGAGCCCGGAGCACGCCGCGTTCGTGCAGGAGCAGATCGGCACGGTGCTGGGCTCGCTCATCGCCCACAAGAGCGAGCACCCGGGCGACGACATGACGACCGAGCTGATCCGGGTGCGCGACGAGGACGGCGACCGGCTCAGCGACGAGGAACTGCTGTACACACTGCTCCTCGTCATCGGCGCCGGCTTCGAGACGACGGTGAACCTCATCGGCAACGCGGTGGTGGCGCTGCTGCGCCGGCCGGAGCAGCTGGCGGCGGTGCGCCGGGGCGAGATCGCCTGGGACGGCGTGGTGGACGAGACGCTGCGGCTGTACCCGTCGATCGCGACGCTGCCGCTGCGGTTCGCCGTGAGCGATCTGACGGTGGGCGACGTGACGATCCCGGCCGGGGACGCCATCATCACGACGTACGCGGCCGCAGGCGTGGACCCGACGCGGTACGGGCCGGACGCGGAGGCGTTCGACGCGGCGCGCGCGGCGGACGACCACCTGGCCTTCGGCATCGGGGTGCACCGCTGCATCGGCTCCCCGCTGGCCCGGATGGAGGCGCTGACGGCGCTGCCCGCGCTCTTCGACCGCTTCCCCGGGCTGCGGCTGGCCGAGGCGGCGGGGGAGCTCCGGCAGGTGCCGTCGTTCATCGCGAGCGGCTGGCAGGAGATCCCGGTCCGGCTGCGGGGCTGACACCGCCGCGGGGTGCGACCGGACCCCCGTCCCGGTCGTACCCCCGCGGCTCCCTGAGAAAATACGGGTCCGGTGGGCGGCTTGGGAATCGTGCCGATGCCCGCTCACGGGCCCGGAGGACTCACCTGTGCACAGGTGAGTCCGGATGGCCCGATTCCGCCGGGTGGCCGCTTCCGTGCAGGTCGGGCAGGTCGAGGTCGCCGACGACGACATGGGCGAGGACGACTTCGTAGAGGTCGCTGCCCGCGGCGAGCAGTTGGCGTTCGAGGACGGGCTCGGCGCTGCGGACGTGCTCGCGGACGGTCTGCGCGTGGACGCCCAGCAGATGGGCGGCGCGCTCGGCGTTGCCGCCGGCCGCGATCCAGGACCGCAGGGTGCCTCGCAGGTCCCGGCCGTCGGTGTCGAGCCGGGCCAGCAGCTCCAGCGCCCAGGAGCGCAGCGCCGGCCCGGTGAGCAGTTCGCCGAGCCGCGCCGGCGCCGCCGGGGCGCCCGGCGGGTCCTCGGCGATGCCGAACCGGTGGTGGAGGGCGAGATGGACGACGGCCCGGACGGTGAGGTCGGAGAAGTCGGCGCCCAGCAGGGTCTCGACGCGCTCCATACGGGCGCGGACCGTGTTGCGGCTGACGCCGAGCACCTTCGCCGCGCTGACGGCCGTGAACTCCAGACCCAGCCGGGTGGTGGCGAGGAGTTCCGCGCGGGTGTGGTGCGGCAGGGTGTCCAGAGGACGCAGCAGACGGGTCGTCCAGGTGCGCAGCACGTCGGGATCCATCAGCCGCTCGGGGTGGGTGCGCTCGGCGTAGGCGGCCGTCCTGTCGGGGCGGAACCGGGCCACGGCCAGGGCGCTGACGGCCTGTCCGTAGGCGGTGGCGGTGCTCGCGAGGCTCTGCAGGGCGCTGCCGCCGAGGAACGCCCCGAAGCGGTCGCCGCACAGGGCGCGCAGCTCGGGCCCCACGGCGTCGTTCGGGACGACGACGATGACATGCCCGTCCACGGCGGGACAGCGGACGACGAGGGCCTCCTCGTGGGTCGCCGCGAGACAGGCCTCGGCGAGGCCGTCGCGTTCCTCGGGGCTGCTCTCGACCACGTACACGCAGGCGGTCTCGGTGTCGAGAAGGCGGGGCCACAGACCGGCGGCGACCCGGCGGGCGGCGACGACGTCCTCGACCATGAGCAACTGCAGGATGGCCAGTCGGAGGTCGGCGGAGGCACGGGCCAGACGGTGTCCGGTGGCCGTGCTCTCCTGCGCCCGCAGGAGGACTTCGAGGACGTTCACGGTCTGCGTGACGATGTCGGAGGCACGTCGGTCGAAGGGGCTCGTCCGGCTCACCGTGAGCACTCCGACCGGTGCGGGACCCGGGAGTTCGACCCGGATCAGGCGCGCGTAGCGGCCCTCGCCCTCCCAGGCGGCGGAGGCGAGGCGGCCGGCGGCGATGTCCGCCGTCAGGGCCTCGTCGACGGGGGTGTGCGGTCCGGCGACCAGGACGCCGTGGCCGTCGCGTAGGGAGACGGAGGCCTCGACGGCCGTCGACAGCCACTCGACGAGCCTCGGGACCTCGCGCCCGGTGGGGCGCAGATGGTCGAGGAGCGCCTGGGCCCACGCCGGTCCGGCGTCGTCCGGCGCGCCCGAGCGGTGGTTGTCGTCGTCCCGGCCGGCCATGTCGGCGCTCTCCTCGTCCTTCACGGCCCGCGGGCCGAACCAGTCATATCGGTCGGCGACGTTACCTCACCCGCGCCGAACGGGCGGTGCGGGCGGTGCGGCGGCCCTGCGGGGGCCCGCGCTGCCCGGACGGCATAAGCTCAGCCAATGGCGAAGTACTACGACGTGCACCCCGACAACCCCCAGCCGCGCACCATCTCCCAGGTCGCGGCCGCCATCCGGTCGGACGCGCTGATCGCGTACCCGACGGATTCCTGCTACGCGCTGGGGTGCCGCCTCGGCAGCAAGGACGGCATCGACCGGATCCGGGCCATCCGCGATCTGGACGACCGGCACCACTTCACCCTCGTGTGTCAGGACTTCGCGCAGCTCGGCCAGTTCGTCCGGGTGGACAAGGACGTGTTCCGGGCGATCAAGGCGTCGACGCCCGGCAGCTACACCTTCATCCTCCCGGCGACGAAGGAGGTGCCGCGCATGCTCCAGCATCCGAAGAAGAAGACGGTGGGCGTGCGCATCCCGGACCACGTGGTCACCCAGGCGCTGCTCGCCGAGCTCGGCGACCCGCTGCTGTCCAGCACCCTGTTGATGCCGGGCGAGGACGAGCCGATGACCCAGGGCTGGGAGATCAAGGACCGGCTCGACCACGTGGTGGACGGCGTACTCGACTCCGGCGAGTGCGGCACCGAGCCCACGACGGTGATCGACTTCTCCGAGGGCGAGGCCGAGATCGTGCGGTACGGGGCGGGCGACGCCTCCCGGTTCGAGTGACGCCCCGGGGCCGGGGGCGCTCGGGGGCGGATGCATGGCGCGTGCAACGATGGGCGCTGCCCGGCCCCGCCGGGCCGAACGCACGCTCGTCGCCGTGCACCGCGCTGAGGAGCCCCCCATGACCTCCGTACAGGGAACAGCACTGGACATCCCCACCGAGGACGGCGTGGCCGACGCCTATCTGGCGCATCCCGGCGACGGCGTGCCCCGCCCTGGCGTCCTGCTCTACCAGGACGCGTTCGGTCTGCGTCCGCAGCTGCGGGCGATGGCCGACCGGCTCGCCGCATCCGGCTACGCGGTGCTGACGCCCAACCTCTTCTACCGTCACGGACGCGCCCCCGTCATGGAGTTGCCCGCGTTCATCGACCCGGCCGCGCGGCCGGAGATCTTCGAGACGCTGTACCCGCTCGTGCTGGCCCTCACTCCCGAGCTGATCGTCCGGGACGCCGACGCCTGTCTGCGCTGGATGGAGCAGAGCCCGCTGGTCGCGGACGGCCCGGTCGCGGTGACCGGCTACTGCATGGGGGCCCGGCTCGTGCTGCCGACCGCCGGGGCTCATCCGGACCGGGTCGCGGCCGCCGCGGGCTTCCACGGCAGCCGTCTGGTGACCGACGCGCCGGACAGCCCTCATCTGGCCGCCGCGGGCGTCACGGCCGAGGTCTACTTCGGCCACGCCGACGACGACCCGGGTCTGCCGCCCGAGCAGATGGCGCGCTTCGAGGAGGCTCTCACCGCGGCCGGGGTGCGGCACACCTGCGAGGTGTATGCCGGGGCCCCGCACGGTTACACGCAGGCCGACACGTCGTCGTACGACGAGGAGGCCTCGGAGCGGCACTGGGCCGCGCTGCTGGATCTGCTGAAGCGGACCCTGTAAGTCCCCGCGATCACCGGGACGCCCGTGGCCGGGAGGGGCCGCGGGCGTCCTCTTTTGCGTAACTCGTTGACATGGGCACAACCCGGTGCGACGTTGAGAGCGCTCTCAACATGGTACGGACCAACCCCACAGGCCTACCCGCACGGAGGTGGAGAGTGCTCGCAAGGACCGCCCTCAGACTGGTGGGAGCCGTCGCCCTCGTCGGCGCGCTGCTCACCCTCGGCCCGCCGGCCGGGGCCGCCGTCCCCGACACCGTCCCCCTGAAGATCACCAACAACTCGGGCCGCGCCGAACGGCTCTACGTCTACAACCTCGGCACCCTCCTCTCGACGGGACGGCAGGGCTGGGCGGACGCCGGCGGCGGCTTCCACGCCTGGCCCGCCGGGGGCACGCCCCCCACCCCGGCCCCCGACGCGTCGATCACCGGCCCCGAGGCCGGCCGGTCCGCCACGATCCGCATCCCCAAGCTCTCCGGCCGGATCTACTTCTCCTACGGTCAGAAGCTGGACTTCAGGCTCACCACCGGCGGGCTGGTCCAGCCGGCCGTGCAGAACCCCGGCGACCCCAACCGGAACATCCTGTTCAACTGGTCGGAGTACACGCTCGACGACTCCGGGCTCTGGCTGAACAGCACCCAGGTCGACATGTTCTCCGCGCCGTACGCGGTCGGCGTGCAGCGCGCCGACGGCAGCACCCTCAGCACGGGGCATCTCAAGCCGGGGGGCTACAACGGGTTCTTCAACGCCCTGCGCGGACAGCCCGGCGGCTGGGCGAACCTGATCCAGACCCGCTCCGACGGATCCGTGCTGCGCGTCCTCTCCCCCTTGTACGGAGTGGAGACCGGGGCGCTCCCGGCCGGCGTCATGGACGACTACGTCAACCGCGTGTGGCAGAAGTACGCCACGACGACGCTGACCGTGACGCCCTTCGCCGACCAGCCGGGCACGAGGTACTACGGCCGGGTCTCGGGCGGGGTCATGAACTTCACCGACGCCTCCGGTGCCGTCGTCACCAGCTTCCAGAAGCCGGACGCGTCCAGCGTCTTCGGCTGCCACCGGCTGCTGGACGCCCCCAACGACGCCGTGCGCGGACCGATCTCGCGGACCCTGTGCGCGGGCCTCAACCGCTCCACCCTGCTGGTCAATCCCGACCAGCCGGACGCCACGGCGGCGAACTTCTACCAGGACCCGGTGACCAACCACTACGCACGCAAGATCCACGCGCAGACGGCGGACGGGAAGGCGTACGCGTTCGCCTTCGACGACGTCGGCCACCAGGAGTCGCTCGTCCACGACGGCTCGCCGCGCCAGGCCTATCTGACGCTCGACCCGTTGAGCTGAGCGGAGGCGCCGACGTCCCGCACACGGAGGGAGCCCGTGTGCGGGACGTCGTCAGCGGGGGCGGATCAGCCGGTGGTGACGGCGGTGTCGTCCACCACGAAGCTCGTCTGCAGGGAGGAGTCCTCGACTCCGGAGAACTTCAGCGTCACGGTGGAGCCCGCGAAGGAGCCGAGGCTGAAGGACTTCTGCACGTAGCCGGAGGCCGCGTTGAGGTTGGAGTACGTGGCAAGCGTGGTCGAACCGGCGGTGACCGTCAGCTTGTCGTACTGGGTGCTCGAGGTGGTCTCGGCCGTGTCGACGTGCAGGTAGAAGGTGAACGTGGTGTTGGTGCAGCCGCTCGGGATCGTCACCGACTGCGAGAGCGTGTCGGTGTGGGTCGACCCGTAGCCGTCGAGCCAGGCCTTGTACGAGCCGGTGCGGGCCGCCTGGCTGCTGGAGTTGGTGATGACGCCGCTGGAGGCGGTCCAGGTCGTGTTGCCCGACTCGAAGCCCGCGTTGCCCAGCAGCTGTGTGACGGTGCAGCCGCCGCCGGTGGCGCTGACCGTCCAGGTGAAGGCCGCGGCGCCGGTCGCTCCGGTGGCGTCGGTCACCGTCACGGTGGTGCTGGAGGAGCCGGCGGTGGTCGGCGTGCCGGAGATCAGGCCGGTCGAGGAGTTGATCGACAGGCCGGCGGGCAGTCCGGTCGCCGCGTACGTCAGGGAGCCGCTGTTGGTGCTGCTCGCCGAGATCTGCAGACTCACCGCGGTGCCGACCTTGGCGGTCTGGCTGCCCGGGTTGGCGACCGTGACGCCGGTCGACGGGACGGTGATGTGGCCGCCGACGTTGATGCCGGCGAACGCGTTGCCCACCCCGGCGTACTGGGTGGAGCTGGAGCCGTAGAGCGCCGCGGCCGCGTTCAGGGCCGCGGTGCGGGCGCCCGCGTAGTTGGTGCTGGACGTCATGTACGTCGTCAGCGCCTTGTACCAGATCTGGAGCGCGGCGGCCCGCCCGATGCCCGCGACGGCCACGCCGTCGGAGGTCGGGCTGTCGTAGGTGACGCCGTTGACGGTCTTCGTGCCGCTGCCCTCGGAGAGCAGGTAGAACATGTGGTTCGCCGGGCCCGAGGAGTAGTGCACGTCCAGGTTGCCGACGCCGGAGTACCAACTGTCGGCGGAGCCGCCGTCCTTGCTGGGCTTGTCCATGTAACGCAGCGGCGTGCCGTCGCCGTTGATGTCGATCTTCTCGCCGATGAGGTAGTCGCCCACGTCGGACGAGTTGCCGGCGTAGAACTCCACGCCCGTGCCGAAGATGTCGGAGGTGGCCTCGTTCAGACCGCCGGGCTCACCGGAGTAGTTCAGGCCCGCCGTGTTCGAGGTGACGCCGTGGCTCATCTCGTGGCCGGCCACGTCCAGCGAGGTCAGCGCGTGGGTGCCGCCGGAGCCGTCGCCGTACGTCATGCAGAAGCAGTCGTCGTCCCAGAAGGCGTTGACGTACGCCGTGCTGTAGTGGACACGGGAGTAGGCGGCGACGCCGTCGTTCTTGATGCCGCTGCGCCCGAAGGTGTTCTTGTAGAAGTCCCACGTCACCTGCGCGCCGTAGTGGGCGTCGACGCCGGCGGTCTGCGTGTTGGAGCCCGAGCCGGTGCCCCAGGTGTCGTCGGCGTCCGTCATCAGGGTGCCGGTGCCCGACGTGCCGTTGTTCAGGCTGTACGTCTTGTGCGTGCCGCGCGTGGTGTCGTTCAGCTGGTACGTCGAGCCGGACAGCGTGGTGCCGATGGAGACCGTGCCGCTGTACTGGCTGTTGCCCGTGCCGGTCTCGACGCCCTCGAACTGGGCGAGCTTCGCGCCGGTGGCGGCGTCGGTGACGACGTGCAGCTTGCTCGGGGTGCCGTCGTCCTGGAGACCGCTGACCACGGTCTCCCAGGCGAGCTTCGGCGTGCCCTCGCCGGCCCAGATCACCTTGCGGGCGCGCTGCGCCGCCGGGGCCTTCGCGTCGAGCTCCTTGGCGGCCGCGAGGGCCTTGGTCTCCGCGGCGGCCTTGCTGTAGGTCGCGGTCGTGGACCGGACGGAGACGGTACGGCGGTTGTTGTTGAAGGTCGTGCTCACCGTGCCGGCGGCCAGCGAGGCCGGGGGCGTGTGCACGACGAGGTCGCCGCCGAGCACGGGCAGACCGGCGAAGGTGCGCTCGTAACGCGTGTGCACCGTGCCGTCGTTGTCCTTGACGACGTCCTTGACGACCAGTTTCTCCTGGGCGCCGAGGCCGAGCGTCTCGGCCGTCTGCGTCGTCCTCGCCTCGGCGCCCCTGATCAGCGTGGCGCGCTGGGCGGGCGTCAGGTCGGCCGGCAGGCCGCCGGTGCGCACGGGAGCGGGGTGGGGAGCTGCGGGCTTCGCGGCTGCCGGGACCGTCGAGACGCCGACGGCCAGGAGGGCGGCGGTGGAGAGCAGGGCCGCTCCGACCGCGGTCCGCTTGCGGGGATTGGGTCTCACTCGTTCTCCTACTGCTGCGGCCGTGGGGACGGCCGATGACAGACCGGACAGACGGGTGTGCCGTCCGGGACGAGCTGAGCTGTGCGGGACCGTGCACCGATGAGGGCCAGGCGCCGCCGGTGCGCGGCGGTGGCCAGGAGAATGACAGGATTGTCAGTGGCATGTCATCCACGCGGAATCGCTTCAAGGGTTAACCCTCGGTGCCCGGGGGTCTCAAGGCGTCCCGACCCCGAAGAACTGTGAACGACCTGTGTGTTTGCTGCGCAGACACGTCCACGATCGGGGCAAGGGGCGGATCGGCGCGGCAGCCGTGCGGGCGCTCGGGGTCGCCCGCGCGCGTTCGACCACGGCCGTGCGGGCGGCCCGGGCGGCAACGGCGCTCCGCCCGGCGGGCACGAAAACCGAGTTGCCGGAACCGCTTGCGTCCACCGCCGCCGAGCCCGTAGACATTCCTCCACAAACGTCCGTCACTCTGGGGGGAGTTGGCGATGGAAGGCACCATCGACGGGTTCCGGTACGGGGCGGTGACCCCGGCGGCGGCCTTTGTGATGGCCTGCCTGGGCGGAGCCCTTGGGCTGCGCTGCATCGTACGGACGTTGCTCAACCCCGATTCCCACAAGCCCGGTTGGCTGGCGCTGGGCGCCGCGTCGATCGGCTGCGGCATCTGGACGATGCACTTCATCGCCATGATCGGCTTCCAGGTGGCGCAGACCCGAGTCGGCTACGACGTCGGCCTGACGGTCCTCAGCCTCGTCGTGGCGGTCGTGGTGGTCGGCGTCGGCGTGTTCATCGTGGGCTACCGCGGCGCCGGGCGCGCCGCGCTGTCGCTCGCGGGCGCCGTCACCGGACTCGGGGTCGCCGCCATGCACTACCTGGGCATGGCGGCCGTGCGGCTCAACGGAGAGGTGTCGTACGCCCCGTTCACCGTGGCGCTCTCGGTGGTGATCGCCGTGGTCGCCGCGACCGCCGCGCTGTGGGCCGCCGTCACGATCCGCGGGTTCCTCACCAGCCTGGGCGCCAGTCTGGTGATGGGCCTGGCCGTGTCGGGCATGCACTACACGGCCATGGCCGCGGTCAGCGTCCATGTGCACGACACCACGGAGACCTGGAGCGGCGACACCGCGACCTCGCTGCTGCTGCCGATGCTCATCGGCCCGGTGATCTTCCTGCTGCTGGCCGGTGTGGTGGTGATGTTCGATCCGCTGCTCGTGCTGGGCGACGGCGAATGGAACCGGCCCGGCCGGGCGGTCCGGACCGGGCCGCCTTCGGAAACGGCCGACCGCCCGGCGACCGCCCGGTCGTGGAGCCGTGAGTGAGCGGTCGCCCCGCCCGTCGCCCCGCCCGCGCCCTCGTCCGTCGCCTCCCGTCCGTCGCGTCCGACGTCGGCGCCGGTCACCCGACTGCCGCCGCCCGGTGGGGCATTGCTACGGTGCACCGGTGTCTGACTCCTCACGCGAGACCGCCGAAGGCGCCGGCTGGGGCGGCGCCGACCGAGGCGCGTACCGCCGGCTCATGCCGGGCCGGGTCGAGAAGATCTCGTGGCTGAACCCCCGTCTCCTGTGGGCCGCCCGCAACGGGGTGCTCGCCTCCTGGTTCGGCGATCCCACGGGCCGCACCCGCAGCCGTCTGGTGGCGCAGCGCACTGCGGCCGGCGCACCCGCCGACAAGGTGATCCGGCGCGAGGACCCGGAACGTTTCTCCTTCATGGTCATCGGCGACACGGGTGAGGGCGACGAGCCTCAGTACGCCGTGGTGCCGGGCTTCCTGAGGGCGAGTCAGGGCACCTCCTTCGCGGTCCTTGCCAGTGACGTCATCTACCCCGTCGGCAGCGCCGACGACTACGGCCCCAAGTTCTTCCGCCCCTACCGCGACTACCGGGCCCCGGTGTACGCGATACCGGGCAACCACGACTGGTACGAGGACCTCGGCGCGTTCATGCGGGTCTTCTGCGGCGACGCCCCGGCCCTGCCCGCCGAGCCCGCCGCACGCCCTCTGACCCGGGCGTGGCTGCGCTCCCTGCTGTGGCACCGGCCTCGCGCCCACGACGGCCGCCGGCTCGCCGAGGCCCGCGCACTGAGGTCCGGGGCCGACCAGCAGGCCGTCCAGCCCGGGCCGTACTGGGCGATCGACGCGGGCCCCGTGCGGATCGTCGGCATCGACACCGGGCTTCTGGGCGCCCTCGACGCCGAACAGGGCGCGTGGCTGCGCGAGGTGTCCCGGGGCCCGCGGCCGAAGATCCTCGTCACGGGCTCGCCCCTGTACGTCGACGGCGAGCACCACCCGTGCCCCGTCGAAGGGGGCGGCACGGTCGACGACATCGTGACCGCGCCCGAGCACCGCTATGTGGCCGCGATAGGCGGCGACATCCACAACTACCAGCGCTATCCGGTGCGTCTGCCGGACGGCCGGACCCTGCAGTACGTCGTCGCCGGCGGCGGGGGCGCCTTCATGCACGCCACGCACACCATCCCGCGGGTGTCCGTCGCCGGCGTCACCGAGCAGGACTTCCGCTGCTATCCGCTGCGCGGCGACTCCCTCGCCTTCTACAGCAGGCTCTACGGCAGGCGGCTGCGGCTGCGGCGCTTCTTCTCCCTCACCGAGGAGCAGGCCCAGGCGGTCATCGCCGAACGCGTCGGCATCCCGCCGACGCGCACACCGGGTCCGCAGGTCCGGGTGACGCCCCGCATCCGGCTGCTGGCCGGTCTGCTGGGGACGGGGAGCCGCCCGGAGCGCCGCAGGCGGTTCCGGCTGCCCGTGCGCAAGATCTACACGCAGTTGTTCTCGCCGAGTTCGGTGTCGTACAGCCCACCCTTCTTCAAGTGCTTCCTGCGGCTGGACGTCACACCGGAGTCGGTGCGGCTGCGCTGTTTCGCGGCCACCGGCAACCTCGCGCAGGAACTGCACCCGCCGGTCGAGGACGAGGTCACGATCCCGCTGCTCTGAGGCCGCCTGCGACAATCGGCGCCACACCGCTGAACGGCCTCGCACGCCGTCGGACCATGGAGGAGCCTCGTGTCGTCCACCTCTCGCCCCTTGCGCAAGCTGGGCTTCCTCACCATCGGGCTGTTCGACGGGGACGACCCGGCCCGGGGCCACGAGAGCACGCTCGAGATCATAGAACTCGGCGAACGGCTGGGCTTCGACAGCGCGTGGGTGCGTCACCGGCACCTGCAGTACGGCATCTCCTCCCCCGTCGCCGTCCTGGCGGCGGCGTCGCAGCGCACCCGGCGCATCGAGCTCGGCACCGCGGTCATCCCGCTGGGCTGGGAGAATCCGCTGCGTCTCGCGGAGGACCTGGCCACCGTCGACGTCCTCTCCGCGGGCCGTCTCAACCCGGGCGTGAGCGTCGGCCCGCCGATGCACTACGAGCAGGTCAGGGAGGCCCTGTACCCCGGCACGTCGGACGCGGAGGACTTCGGCTACGAGCGGGTGCGACGGCTGCTGGACTTCGTGCGCGGCAAGCCGGCCACCGACTTCAGCGGGGTGGAGGGCTTCGAGGTGTTCTCGGACCGGGTGCAGCCGCAGTCCCCCGGACTGGGCCGCCGTCTGTGGTACGGCGGCGGCAGCCTCGGTTCGGCGCGGTGGGCCGGCGAACACGGCATGAACTTCCTCACCAGCAGCGTGGTGAAGGCCGAAGGGCCCGACGACACACGGGACTTCGCCGAGATCCAGCTCTCCCACGTACAGGCCTTCCGCGCCGCCCACCCCGACGGCGCGGCGGCCCGTGTCTCACAGGGGCTCGTGGTGATCCCCACCGACTCCGCCTCCCCCGAACAACGCGCGAGGTACGAGGAGTTCGCGGCGAAGCGGCTCCCCCGCACGACCTCCCCCCAGGGACCGGCCCGACTGCTCTTCGCCCCGGATCTGGTGGGCACGTCGGACGAGATCGCCGAACGCCTGCGCGCCCACGCCGCGTTCCGCGAGATCGACGAGGTGGCCTTCGCCCTGCCGTTCGCCTTCGGGCACGAGGACTATCTGCAGATCCTCACCGACATGGCGACGAAGCTCGGTCCGGCGCTCGGGTGGCGGCCCGGCGCCGGAGTCTGAACCGCCTCACCAGCGGCCCGGCTCGGCGCCCGTCACCGCCTCGGACGGCCGACCGTCCACCCCGACGGGGACCTCTCCGGTGAGCATCACCCGGTGCATGGTGCGCGGGAAGCGCAGATGCGCGGTGTCGCCCGGCGCGAGGTGGATGGTGGCGCGGTTGTCCCAGAAGGCCACGCTGCCCGGCTCCCAGCGGAAGCGGACCGTGTACTCGGGGCGGGTCGCCTCCTCCAGCAGCATGTCCAGGATCGCCCGGCTCTCCGCGCGGGAGAGGCCGGTGATCTGCTCGAGGTAGTAGCCGTTGACGTACAGCACCCGCTCCCCCGTCTCGGGGTGGACGCGCACCAGAGGGTGCACGGAGGCCACCTGGTGGTCGAGGAGGTGGCGGACGTAGGCGTCGTCGCCGGGGCGGGGCTGGTAGCCGACGCCGAGCCGGTGCTCGGCACGCAGCCCGGCCACGAACTCCCGTACCGGCGCCGAGAGTCCGGCGTAGGCCGCGGCCAGGTTGGACCAGGTGGTGTCGCCGCCGTAGGGAGGCACGGTCTCGGCGCGCAGGATCGTCGCGGCGGGCGGGTCGACGCGGGCGCCGTGGTCGCAGTGCCAGCCGCGCAGCAGGGTGTGGCGTCGGCGGCGGAGCCACTCCTCGTGGTCCATGCCGAACCTGCCGCCCAGTTCGAGACGGTCGGCGGTCGTCTCGATCTCCGGGAAGTCCGGCGGTGAGGCGCTGCCGCGCCGGCCCGGCACGACGGGTTCGCCGAACCGCCGGGCGAACGCGACATGCGCCGTGTGGTCGAGGCGCTGCTCGCGGAAGAACACCACCTTCCAGCGCAGCACGGCCGCCCGGATCACGGCGACCTGGGCGTCGTCGAGGCCTGCGGCCAGGTCGACGCCGTCGATCTCGGCGCCGATGTGCCCGGCGACCGGTCGCACCCGCACGCCGGCCGCCCGCGCCGCCTCGTCGCCCGTCAGGCTGTCGAAGTCCGTGGTCATGCCCGCTCCCCTTGTCCTCGGATGACGCTCAGGGAAGATCGTGACAGCGAAACGACGGCGTGGCGACAGCGCCCCGGGCCACGGGGGCCGGCGGGACGGACACACGGGAGGCGGGACGGACGCCGCGCAGGCAGGACGGGAGCGGGGCGGGCCGGGAGCGGCGTTGGGCGGGGCGGGAGCGCCGGAAGGACGCCGGGCAGGGCGAGACGGGCCGGCTCCGGCTCCGGCTGATCGACCCGGCGGCCGGCCGGGTCATCCGAGGTCGAGCGACTGCTCCGCCCAGATCGTCTTGCCCCGGTCGGTCTGCCGGCTGCCCCAGCGCTGGGTGAGCTGCGCGACGAGCAGCAGGCCGCGGCCGCCCTCGTCGAAGGCGTGGGCGCGGCGCAGATGGGGCGAGGTGGAGCTGCCGTCGGAGACCTCGCAGATGAGGCTGCGGTCGCGGATCAGACGCAGCCGGATGGGCGGCGTGCCGTAGCGGATGGCGTTGGTGACGAGTTCGCTGACCACGAGTTCGGTGACGAAGGCGGCGTCCTCCAGACCCCAGGCGGCCAGTTGCTCGGTGGCCGCCTGCCGGGTCTCGGCCACGTGGACGGGATCGGGGTCGACGTCCCAGGTCGCGACCCGGTCCGCGCCGAGGGCGCGGGTCCGGGCGAGCAGCAGGGCGACGTCGTCGCCGGGCTCCTCCGGCTGGACCGCTTTGAGCACGCTGTCGCAGAGCGCGTCGAGCGAGGCGGTGGGCGCCGTCAGGGCGCTGCACAGCTCGGCGGTGGCACGGTCGACGTCGCGGTCGCGGCCCTCGATCAGACCGTCCGTGTAGAGGGCGACGACGGAGCCCTCGGGCAGTTCCAGCTCGACGGCCTCGAAGGGCAGGCCGCCCACGCCGAGCGGAGGACCGGGCGTCATAGGGACCAGCCGGGCGCTGCCGTCGGGCAGGACGACGGCGGGTGCGGGGTGGCCCGCGGCGGCGGCGGTGAGGCGGCGGCTGACGGGGTCGTAGACGGCGTAGAGGCAGGTGGCGCCGAGCTCGGCGACGTCGTCGCCGCCCTCGTCGTAGGCCGCCAGATGGGTGACGAGGTCGTCCAGGTGCGTGAGCAGTTCGTCGGGCGGCAGATCCACGTCGGCCAGGGTGCGCACGGCCATGCAGAGCCGTCCCATGGTCGCCGACGACGGAATGCCGTGGCCGACGACGTCGCCCACGACCAGGGCGACCCGGCTGCCGGACAGCGGGATGACGTCGAACCAGTCGCCGCCGATGCCGGCCGTGGACCCGCTGGGCAGATAGCGGTGGGCCACCTCGACGGCGGCCTGGCCGGGCAGACCGCGGGGCAGCAGGCTGTGCTGGAGGGCGAGGGCGGTGGTGCGTTCGCGGGCGAAGCGGCGGGCGTTGTCGACGCAGACCGCGGCCCGGCTGGCGAGCTCCTCGGCGAAGACGGCGTCGTCGTCCTCGTAGTCGTCGGGATGCGCGATGCGGACGCCGACGAGGACGCCCAGGGTGGTGCCCCGGGCCCGCAGAGGCACCGAGATCACCGAGTGGACTCCGGTGCGGTAGCGGCTGCCCGCGGGAGCACGCGCGTTGCGTTCGACGAGCCAGAGCATGAAATCGGGCTCGCCCGCCTGGATGCGGACGGCACACCCCTCCCGCAGGGCGCGGGCGGGCGGGCTGAAGGGCGGATGGACGTCGGTCTCGCCCAGCCGGACGGCCGCCTCGGGGGTGCCCTCGTGGGCGGAGCCGTGCGCGACCCGGCGCAGCACGACCTCGCCGGTCGGGACGGGCGGCGGCTCGTCGACGCCCAGCACCCAGTCCAGCAGGTCGACGCTGACGAAGTCGGCGAACCGCGGCACGAGCAGCTCGACCACTTCCTCGGCGGTGCGCACCACGTCGAGGGTGGTCCCGATGGAGGCCGCGGCCTCGTTCAGCAGGGTCAGCCGCTGGCGGGCCAGGTACTGCTCGGTGCTGTCGAACGCGGCCAGGGCGACCCCGGCGACCGCTCCGGAGGTGTCCCGCACGGGCCACATCTCGGTGGTCCAGGCGTGCTCGCGATTGAGGGAAGGGGCCCCGGTGAAGCTCTCGTAGCGGATCGGGCGGCCGGTCTCGGCGACGTGGCGCAGATGCCAGTTGAATCCCCGGCTGTGCTCGGCCTCCTGGACGGTGTCGGGGAAGTGGCGGCCCAGCAGGACGTCCTCCGAGACGCCCATGACCTTGCAGGCGACCTCGTTCAGCCGCAGATAGTGCTGCTGGGGGTCGAAGACGGACATCGACATGGAGGCCTGCTGGAAGGCCTGCCCGGCCAGGGTGGGCTCCGGGGCGGCGGGCCGCTCGGCGCTGACCGTGTATCCGGCGCGCCGGCCGTCGGGACCGATCACCGGGCAGGCCGTGACGGTGAGGGTGACGGGGTGGCCGTCGCGGTGGCGCACGACGACCGGGCCGGTCCACTGTCCGTCCGCCCGCCGCGGCAGGTCCTCGGCGAGCAGGTCGGCCGCCGTCCGGCCCACGGCCTCCTCGGCAGGATGGCCCGTCAGCAGGCGAGCGCCCTCGCTCCAGGCCGCCACGACGCCGTCGGCATCGATGACCGCCGCAGCGACGACTTGCTCCATGTCGTCCAGAATGGTCCCTTTGGCCCGGCGCATCAACCGCGACGGGCCCGTGGGAGTGCCCGGCGTTCCTCCGCCCCGGGCCGCGGCGCTCCCCCGGGCCGCCACCGTGCGACGGCGGCCCCGCGCCCCCTGCCCGTCAGCCGCCCGGTGAGGCCCGTCAGCCCCGTGAGGCCTGCCGGCGCAGCGCCTCGAGGGCGCGGTCGGCGTGGGTGTTCATGCGCAGTTCGCTGCGCACGACCTCCAGGACGGTGCGGTCCTGCCCGATGACGTACGTGACCCGCTTGTTCGGCGCCAGCGAGAAGCCGCGCTTCACGCCGAACAGCTCCCGGACCGTCCCGTCCTCGTCGGACAGCAGCGGCATGCCGAGGGTGTGCCGGTCGGCGAACTCCTGCTGGCGCTCGACGGAGTCCCCGCTGACGCCGACGGGCCGCGCCCCGACGGCGGCGAACTCCGCGGCGAGGTCGCGGAAGTGGCAGGCCTCGGCGGTACAGCCCGGGGTCAGGGCGGCGGGGTAGAAGAAGAGGACCACCGGCCCGTCGGCCAGCAGGTCGGTCAGACTGCGCGATGTGCCGGTCTCGTCCCGCAGGGCGAAGTCCTCGACCAGGTCACCCGTCTCCGGAGCCTTGCTCATGCCCGTCCCTCCGTACCGTTCGCGACGCTGCGGGCCCACATGACGAGCGGGGCCTGCAGAGGCAGGCGACCGACGGCGGCGGCCTTGAGCGCGGTGGGACGGCGGCGCCAGTCCCACGCCATCTTGACGTTGGCGGGGAAGACGCCGACGAAGAACGCGGCCGTGGCCAGCGCCGCCTTCCTCCGGGTCCGGGGCAGGGCCACTCCCGCCGCGAGCGCCAGCTCGGCGACGCCGCTGGCGTACGTCCAGGCCCTGGGGGAGCCGGGCAGTGCGCGCGGGACGGTCGCGTCGAAGGGACGCGGCGCGGCGAAATGCGCGACGCCTGCGGTGGCCAGTAGGCCCGCCAGCAGCAGGGGTGAGCGTTCGGACCTGGACACGGTTCCTCCTCAGATGACCTGGTGGCAGACATTACTGGACGGTAGACGGGGGCCCGGCGGCGGGGTCGCCCCAGCGCGCCGCCCAACTGCCCCCGACGCGACCGCGGTTGCAGCCGATGCGCATGCCGCCCGCCGGGGCGGGGCGGGGTGGGGCATCGACCGCGGCACGCCTCCCGGCCGGTTTCGGCCCTCCGCGCCGCGAGCCCGGGCCGCCGGGACCGGCGCGAACGCCGGGCGTCAGTCGCGGGGGGCCGGCGCGGGCCGCTCGCCCTCCTCGTCGGCGGCGTGGGAGAGGAAGTCGTCGACCATCCGGTGGAAGAGGACGGCGAGGCGGCCCAGGTCCTCCTGCCCCCAGCCGTCCAACGCCAGCTGCAGCCCCCGCGCGCCGGCCTCGCGGACGCGGTCCACGGCGTCGCGGCCGGTCCCGGTGAGCTGGATCCGCTGGGCGCGGCGGTCGTCGGGGTCGGGCGCCCGGGTGACGTATCCGGCCTTCTGGAGCTGCTGCACGGTGCGGGTCACGTGGGAGGCCTCGACGCCCAGGCGCTGGGCCAGCTCCCCCGGCCGCTGCGGCTCGGAGTCGGCGACCTGCCGCAGCAGGGCCATCGCCGCGCGGTCCAGGGGGATGCCCGCGATCGCCATGAGCCGGTCGTGCATGCGGGCCCGGGTGCTCAGATAGGTGACGCGAGTGAGCGCACGCTCGATCTCGATCACCTCCGGGGAGACGGCGGAGGGGAAGGGGAGCGGCTCGGTGGGCATGGAACCCACGCTACCATCTTGTTGCGTAACTCAAGTAAATGACCGTGCAGCGCCGATCAGGCGAAACCGGCGCGGCTTTCGCGTGCGGCGGTCCGTGCGCGTCCACAACTCACCCGTGACCCTGCCCCGCATCGCCCCCATGCTCGCCACCCCGGGCCGGCTGCCGCCCGCCGCCCAGGACGCCCGGTGGGCCTACGAGACCAAGCAGGACGGCCAGCGGGCCGTGGTGTACCTCGCCGGCGACGGGAGCGTCGTGCTGCGGGCCCGATCGGGCGAGGACATCACGGGGGCGTACCCGGAGCTGTGGCCGCTGGGCGAGGCGCTCGGCCGCACGCCCGCCGTGCTGGACGGGGAGGTGCTCGCCCTGGACGCAGAGGGCCGCGCCGACTTCCAGTCGCTGCAGTCCCGCATGGGGCTGGTGCGGGCGCCGGGAAAGGCCGCGCGGCTCGCCGCGACGGCGCCCGTGCACCTGGTCCTGTTCGACGTGCTGCATCTCGGCGGGTGCTCGCTGCTGACCCTGCCCTACACGCGGCGCCGAGCCCGGCTCGAGGGGCTCGCGCTGAGCGGCCCCCGCTGGTCGACGCCCGGCGCGCTGGTCGGTCACGGGCTCGAGGCGCTGGAGGCGACCCGGGCGCACGGCCTCGAGGGACTGGTGTGCAAGCGGCTGGACTCCCCGTACGAGCCGGGTGTGCGCTCCCGGTCCTGGATCAAGATCCGCAACATGCGCGTCGCCGACGTCCTCGTGGGCGGCTGGCTCCCCGGCAAGGGCCGGCTGAGCGGACTGCCCGGCGCCGTCCTCGTCGGGCAGCGCGCCGCGACGGGGCTGCGCTACGTGGGCGGGGTGGGCACCGGCTGGAGCGAGGCCGAGCGCACGGAACTCGCCGCACTGCTGCGGGCCGCCGCGACCGACGCCTGCCCCTTCGACACCGTGCCGCAGGCGCCGGGCGCGCGCTGGGTCGTGCCCCGGCTGGTCGGCGAGGTCCGCTACAGCACCCGTACCCGCGCCGGGCTGCTGCGCCAGCCGTCCTGGCTGCGGCTGCGACCGGACCTGACGCCAAAGGAGTCGGCGGCCGACCTTCCGGACGCTTCCGTCTGACCCGACGAGGCCGCGGGCAGGGGCGAGCGGTCGCCGGCCGTCGCGGACGCCGCCTTCGCCGTCCGGCCGCGGTCCGTCCCGCGCCATGAATCCCCTGCGGGCCTCTTGGCGCGGAAGCCGAAACCGAGGAAGCTGAACTCCCTTTTCCCCCACAGCCGTTCGGCTGCGCCCGCTTACCGAGGGAGAGCTCCGTGTCGTCACGCAGGTTCAAGGCCCACCGCAGGAGATGGCTCACCGGACTCGCCGGCGCCGCCGCACTCGTCCTCGCCGTCCCCGCCACCGCCTTCGCCGCCCCTCCCCCGGCGCTGCCGCAGAACGCCGAGGCCGACGAGCTGGCCTACCAGCCCGCCTTCGACTACGACACGGACGGGTGCTACTCCACCGCCGCGATCGGCCCGGACGGCACGATCAACGGCGGACTGAAGCCGACGGGGGCCCTCAACGGCAACTGCCGCGACGCGTCCGACCTCGCCTCCACCAACACGTACTCGCGCTACAAGTGCAACAACGGCTGGTGCGCCTACCTCTACGGTCTGTACTTCGAGAAGGACCAGGCCATCCCGGGCATCAGCCTCGGCGGACACCGGCACGACTGGGAACACGTCGTGGTGTGGGTGCAGAACGGCCGGGTCGAGTACGTCTCGACGTCCAACCACGGCTCGTTCACCGTGCACGCGGCGTCCTCGGTCCGCTTCGAGGGCGCCCACGCGAAGGTCGTCTACCACAAGGACGGCATCACCACGCACTGCTTCCGGATCGCCGGCCCGGGCGACGAACCGCCGGAGAACCACCGGGGCGTCTGGCAGTACCCGCCGCTGGTCGGCTGGAACGGCTATCCGGCGGGCCTGCGCGACAAGCTGGTCTCCTACGACTTCGGCAGCGCCCACTTCGGCCTGCGGGACGACAGCTTCGCCGGCCACCTGTCGAAGGCGCTGCCCTCCGGCGTCGCCTTCGACCCCAACGCATAGCCGCACCGGCAGGGTTCGGCCCCGGATATGGCGTCCGGGGCCGTCCTGGCGGGCATGATGACCGGATGGATCTTCATGAGGAACTCCCGACGGCGATACCCGCGCAGGCGCCGCACCGCCCCGCCCGGCATCCGATGAGGGCGGACACCGTCGAGGGGACGGTCAGGTGATCGCCGCCCGGGTGCGGTCCGCCGAACCGGCCGATCTGCCGCGCGTCGCCGAACTGATGGCCCAGCACGCCGAGTACGAGCGTGCCGACCCGCCCGTGCCCGGCCTGGCCCGGCGCCTGGCGGGACTTCTGTTCGACGCGGCGACGCCCCGCCTGTGCTGTCTGGTCGCCGAACTTCCCGACGGCCGGATCGTCGGCTACGCCACCTGCGCGCCCGAACTCTCCACCTGGGAGGGTCGCGAGTACCTGCACATGGACTGCCTGTTCCTGGCGCCCGACCACCGGGGCCTGGGCATCGGCGCGCTGCTGATGGACGCGGTCGCGGCCGAGGCCCGGCGCCGGGGGCTGGTCGAGGTGCAGTGGCAGACGCCGGTCTGGAACGAGGGGGCGATCCGCTTCTACGCCCGGCGCGGAGCCCTCGGCGCGGACAAGCGGCGCTTCAGTCTGAAGGTGAACCCTTGACTCCCGGCGAAGGCGTCGGGAGAAACCGCGAGTTTAGCGGGGCATGAGCCGCGAGGGTCTATCGTGTCCCGCATGTCCGTTCCGGAACTGATCCGCATCGTCTCCCGTGACTCGCCCATGGCCCTGGCCCAAGTGGAGCGGGTGCGCGCGGAGTTGACCACTCTGTACCCCGGCGTGCGCACCGAGGTCGTGCCCGTGAGGACGACCGGCGACAAGTGGATGGGGGACCTCTCCCAGGTCGAGGGGAAGGGCGCGTTCACCAAGGAGGTCGACGCCGCGCTGCTGGCGGGCGAGGCCGACCTCGCGGTGCACTGCGTCAAGGACGTCCCCGCCGACCGCCCGCTGCCCGCGGGCACCGTGTTCGCCGCCTTCCTGCGGCGCGACGACATCCGTGACGCCCTGATCCACCCGGGCGGCCTCACCCTGGACGAGCTGCCGGACGGGACGCGCGTCGGCACCTCGTCGGTGCGCCGGATCGCCCAGCTCGCGGCCACCCACCCGCACCTGGAGTGCGTGCCGTTCCGCGGCAACGCCAACCGGCGGCTGGAGAAGCTCGCCGCGGGCGAGGCGGACGCGCTGCTGCTCGCGGTGTCGGGCCTGGAGCGCATCGGCCGGCAGGACGTGATCAGCGAGGTGCTGTCGACGGAGACGATGATGCCGCCCATCGGCGCGGGCATCCTCGCCCTGCAGTGCCGCGAGGGCGACACGGACCTCATCGACGCGGTCAGCGCGCTCGGCGATCCGGCGACCCACCGGGAGGCCATGGCGGAACGCATGTTCCTGCATGTGCTCCAAGGCCACTGCAACAGTCCGATCGCGGGCTTCGCACGGATGGACCGCAGCGGTGAACTGTCCCTGCGGGCCTGTGTGTTCACACCGGACGGCAAGACCCGGCTGAACGCCCACGAGTGGGCGGGCCGTCTCGACCCGGCGACCCTCGGCACGTCGGTGGCGGTGGCGCTGCTGCGTCAGGGCGCCCGCGAGATCATCGACGGCATCCCGCACTGACCGCTCGACCGCCGAAGAACGCGGGGCGGCGACCGGCCCGGAGGGCGGCCGCCGTCAGGCGGTGCCCTCTTCGGCCTGGTCGCGCAGGAAGTTGCTGATCTGGCGGGCCAGGCTCTCGCGGGCCACGCCGGTCGCGGCGCCGCCGGGCCCCTCCTGCAGTCCGATGCCGCCGCTCCACAGCCGGCGGTCGGCCCAGTCGTCGTCCACCCGCAGCTGGATCTGGACGTCGACCTGCTTCAGGGACGCCTCGGCTCCCGCCGCGTACAGCACGGCGGTGGCCCGGCGCAGCGGATAGACGTCGAAGCCCTCGATGAACTGCGAGTTGCGCCAGTCGATGAACGCGCTCTCGCCGTCCGGGCCGAGCCGCACGTCGATCTGACCGTCCTCGAGGTGGATCGTGGAGTGGCCGTCGCCGCGGTTCTCGACCGTCACCCGCAGACAGAAGTACGTCAGCCCCTCGGCTGCGTCGTCGCGCCCCCGCGGCGGCTCGCTCTGCTCCAGGCGGTGGACGCGGACCCGCAGACCGGCATGCTCGTCGTACTCCTGCCAGTCCCCGACCACGTTCGGCTCGTACACGGTGCACCTCTCGACTTCTACCGGCTGCTTCCTATCCGTGCGCCGATCGCACTGTCAAATGAGCGGAATGCGCTGTGGCCAGGGGCTTCGCCCCCTTTGATCGCTGATCAAGCCGTGCGCAGGCACTATCCGTCGAGGACGCCCGAAAGGGCTTGCCGACGGCGTGCCGCACATCACGTCCCGGACAAGATCGCCTTCGCGGCGGGGGGGGGGCCGGCCCCGCCGCGCGCCGGGCCCGGCGGAGAAGCCGCCAAGAGG
>NZ_JBEPBI010000070.1:0-37524 GCF_040299045.1 Streptomyces sp. NPDC001027 | reverse complement strand
GGTTACATTCCGAACCCGGAAGCTAAGCCTCACAGCGCCGATGGTACTGCAGGGGGGACCCTGTGGGAGAGTAGGACACCGCCGAACAATCATTGCAGAAAACCCCCGTGCCATTCGGCACGGGGGTTTTCTGCGTTTAGGGTCTAAATATGCACTACGACTTGGTGGTCTTCGACAACGACGGCGTCCTCGTGGACAGTGAGCCGATCTCCAACCGCCTGCTGGCCGGGTATCTGACCGAGCTGGGGCATCCGACCAGCTACGAGGACTCCATCCGGGACTACATGGGGTCGGCGATGCACCGTATCCATGACCTGGTCGCGGAGCGGACGGGAGAGCGGCTGCCGGCCGACTTCGACGACGTCTTCCACCGGCGGGTGTTCGACGCCTTCGAGCGGGAGTTGCGGCCCGTCCCCGGCATCGTGGCCGTGTTGGAGAAGCTGGCGGCGGACGAGGTGCCGTACTGCGTGGCGTCCTCGGGGAGCCATGAACGAATCCGCGTGGGGCATCGGACCACGGGCCTGGACCGGTGGTTCGACGAGAGCCGTGTCTTCAGCTCGCAGGACGTGGGCAAGGGGAAACCGGCTCCGGACCTCTTCCTCTTCGCGGCCGAGCGGATGGGCGTCGAGCCGGGGCGGTGCCTGGTCGTCGAGGACAGTCCGCTGGGGGTGCAGGCCGCCCGGGCGGCCGGGATGGACGTGTACGGGTTCACCGCGATGACGCCTGCCGCGAAGCTCGCGGGGGCCACTCAACTCTTCGCGGACATGGATCAGTTGGGTGACCTGCTGGTCTGACGCCGGTCCCGGCGGACGGACTGACATTTGTCATGCCGAGCTTTGGACGATCGTTTCTACTGGGGGACCCCTCCCGGCGGCGAAGCTGTGTGCATGACGACGAACCAGCACAAGAAGCAGAACGCCTTCGCTCCGCTCATCGTGGACGTGGCGGTGCCGCTCGGGTCGTACTACCTCTTCAAGGGCGCGTTCGGGATGAGCACCTTCGCCGCTCTCGCCTGGAGCAGCGTGGTGCCGGCCGCGCGGACGCTGTGGAGCGTGGCCAGGGAGCGGACGGTCAACGGGCTTGCCGGGCTGATCCTCGTCGTCAACGTCGTCGGACTGGTGCTCAGCTTCGTCGCCGGTGATCCGCGGCTGATGCTGGCCAAGGACAGCGGGGTCAGCAGCACGGTCGGGATCGGGATCCTGGTCTCCGTGATGCTGGGGAAACCGATGATGACCGCGGGGCTCAAGCCGTTCCTGGTGAAGGGCAACGCCGTCCGGGACGCTGCGTGGGAGCGGCTGGCGAGCGGGGCGTCGGTGGCGTCGGCGGACTTCCGGCGGCGGGAGCGGGCCTTCTCGGTCGTGTGGGGCGCGGTGCTGCTCGCCGAGTGCGTGGTGCGGGTCGTGGGGGCCTACACGGTGCCGGTGGACACGATGGTGTGGCTCGGCTCGGTGATCATGATCGTGGCGATCGTGCTCGGGATCGTGGTCGGCGGGGCGCTGGGGGCCGTGCCGATGGAGGCGATGGTGTCCTTCGAGGCTAAGGCCGCGGACGAGACGAAGGCCGCAGGCGAGACGAAGGCTGCGGAGGCCGAGATGGTTCTCGCCCGGTAGGGCGGGTCTGCGGCCGGTGGGCCGGCAGTCCGGTGGAAGCTGAAGGAAACTCATCTTTGGCTGGATCTACCCACGAGTACGCAGGGGCCCTACGCTCGCCGCCATGACAGATGTGCTGCGGCGCGGTAGGGCCTCTCTGGCGTTCGGCTTCTTCGCGCAGGGAGTCGCCTTTGCGCTGCTCGTGACCAGGATTCCGGCCATCCAGGACAGGTACGGGGTTTCTGACGCGCTGCTGCCCGCCTTCCTGGCCGCCGTCCCGATCCTCGCGGGCGTCGGCAGTGTGACGACGGAGCAGCTGGTGAAGCGGATACCGCCGAGCCGGCTGCTGCGCTGGTCGCAGCCGGTGGTGCTGCTGGCGCTGCTCGGGGTCGGGGCGGGAAGCGGAATGGTCGGGCTGGGCGTCGCGCTGGCCGTGTTCGGGCTGGCCGTCGGTGCGCTGGACGCCTCGATGAACATGCTCGGGGTGAGTCTGCAGCGGACGTACGGGCGCAGCATCATGCTCAGCTTCCACGCCGTGTACAGCCTGGGAGGGATCCTCGGGGCCTCGCTCGCCTGGGCGGGGGCGCACTGGCATCTCGCGCTGTGGGTGTCGTATCTGCCGGTGGTGGCGGTGCTGTTGCCTGCGGCGCTGGTGGGCAGCCGGTGGTACGTGGACGGAGGCCCGGAGGCGGGCGGGGTCGGTGCGCAGGACGAGAAGGCGAGCGGGGGCGAGGCGGGCCTCGTCTTCAAGGTGCTGCTGCCGCTGTGTCTGGTGATGACCTTCGCCTACATCGGGGACTCGACGGTCTCCAACTGGAGTGCGAAGTACCTCCAGGACGTGCTGGGCAGCTCGGAGCAACTGGCGACGGTCCCCTACAACGTCTACATGGTGACCACGCTGCTCGGGCGGGCCATCGGGGACTTCGGGGTACGGCGTTTCGGGGCCGCGGCGGTGGTGCGGCTGGGGGCGCTGGTCGCGGCGGCGGGGTTCGCGGTGGTGGCCGTCGCGCCGGGCGCGTGGGTCGGGATGCTGGGGTTCACGCTCGTGGGGCTGGGGCTGTGCGTGCTGGTGCCGCAGACGTTCGCGGCGGCGGGGCGGCTGTTCCCGGGGGCCTCGGATGCGGCCATCGCGCGTCTCAACATCTTCAACTACGTCGGGTTCCTGATCGGGTCGCCGTTGGTGGGGGCGCTGGGGGACGCGTGGAGCTATCGGGGGGCCATGGTCGTGCCGATGGTGTTGGTGCTGGTGACGCTGGCGTACGCCCGTTCGTTCGCTGCTCAACCGGACCGATACGGTGACGGGCATGAGCGGCCGCGCACAGCTGATGTGGGACGAGGCAGTAACGGGCTATGACTTCGGGCCCGGGCATCCGATGGATCCGGTCCGGCTGGATCTGACCCGGAGGCTGGTAGGGGCTCTGGGCCTGGACCGGGAGGTGCGTGTCGTCTCGGCGAAGCCCGCCGGGGAGTCGACGCTGCGGCTCGTGCACCGGGAGGACTACGTCGACGCCGTGAAGGCGGCGTCGGCCGAGCCGGGGGCGGCGGACCAGTCGTACGGGCTGGGGACCATGGACGACCCGGCGTTCGCGGGGATGCACGAGGTGTCGGCGCTGATCGCCGGGCTCTCCGTGGGGGCCGCGGAGGCCGTGTGGCGGGGGGAGGCGCTGCACGCCGTGAACTTCGCGGGCGGGCTGCACCATGCGATGCCCGGGGGCGCGTCCGGGTTCTGCATCTACAACGACGCCTCGCTGGCGATCGCCCGGCTGCTGGAGCTCGGGGCGGAGCGGGTCGCGTACGTGGACGTGGACGTGCATCACGGGGACGGGGTCCAGGCGGCGTTCTGGGACGACCCGCGGGTGCTGACGGTCTCGTTGCACGAGCATCCGCGGACGTTGTTCCCGCAGACGGGCTGGCCGGAGGAGACGGGCGGAGAGGCCGCGCAGGGGTCGGCGGTGAACGTCGCGCTGCCGGCCGGGACCGGGGACGCGGGGTGGCTGCGGGCGTTCCACGCGGTGGTGCCGGAGGTGATCGCCGACTTCCGGCCGGACGTGCTGGTGACCCAGCACGGGGCCGACACGCACTTCGAGGATCCGCTCGCCCATCTCGCCGTGTCGCTCGACGCGCAGCGGGCCGTGCAGGTGGCCTGCCACGACCTGGCGCACGAGCACGCCGGAGGGAAGTGGGTCGCGCTCGGCGGCGGCGGGTACGCGGTGGTGGACGTGGTGCCGCGGTCGTGGGCGCATCTGGTGGGTGTGGCGGGCGGGGCGCCGGTGCCGCCGGAGACGGTGATTCCGGAGGGGTGGCGGCAGGACGTCTTCGCTCGTACGCGGCAGTTGGGGCCGATGCGGATGACTGATGGGCGGTGGCCGGTGGGGTGGGCCGGGTGGGAGTCGGGGTACGACCCCGCTGATCGGCTGGATCAGGCGGTGTTGGCTACTCGACGGGCGGTGTTTCCCTTGCGGGGGTTGTTGGCGTAGGGGTGGTGCGGGGGGTGTCGGGCGGGCTTTCTTCGCCCCCGCCGCCCCTTCCCGTCCCGTCCGCGGGGGCTCCGCCCCCTGGACCCTCGGTCGGGCTGGACGGCCTCGTCCTCAAGTGCCGGACGGGCTGAAAGCCGGGCGGGGGTTACGCCGACTGTGGGGTGTTCTTGGGGTTTTTGTGCAGGGATGGGGTTCGTCCGTCAGCATCGCTTGGGTGTTGAGTACCGGGGCGCTTCGGGCGCATCTGCTCGCCGCGCGGCTGGCGGGGGTGGTCGCCACCTCGCGGGAGGCGAGTCTGCGGAGCTATCGGCTCTTCGCCGCCCGGGATCCGCGCGCGCTGATCGGGCTCGATCCTGACGGGAGTTGGGGGCAGCGGGAGCTGATCTCGTTGATGGCGGACAAGTGTGGGGTTTCGGCCGATCCGGGATACGTGTCGGGGCATGATGTGATCGATCCCGAGCGGACGCTGGCCGCTCTCGACGCGTTCGCGGGGCGGCTCGCCTCGGTCGCCCAGCGTGGCGCGGCCGTGCTCCTCGGCACCGGGCACCCCCATCGGCTGCTGGGCTTCTACGCCGGTCTTGCGGACGCTTTGCAGACGGCGGGATGTGATGTTCTCACCCCTGCGCAGGGTCGCTGTGTCGACATAACGACCCGGTTCGGCCTACGCCCCCACACCCTGGACTACGTACGGGGGGTGGCGGTCGTCCGGGAGGCGAGGGGCGGACGCGCCGGTTGTGCGACCGGTGCGCACAGCCATTCTCCGCTGCCGGTTCGGGTGGCGCTCGGCGCGGCGGCCGAGGCCGGCGGGCCGCTGCCGGAGCTCGTGATCGGGGACCATGGATGGGTCTGCGGGGCTGGTCAGCTGGGGTTCGAGGCGGTCGGGCTGGCCGACACGGACGACCCCGCGCTGTTCGTGGGAGAGGCCGAGGGAATCGTCTCGGTGGCCGTTCCGCTTGATGACGCCGTGCGGTCCGCTTACTACAGGCCGCTGACCCGCTACGTACTCAATCGAGCGTGTCTGTCACGGTAGGCCGCTGATGGGTGCACCTCTTCCCCACTCGCATCACCCGCCCCTACATTGGGGAGTGAGCACGCAGCGACGAAGAGTCACCGGAAGGGGAAGCCGGTGGCCGTCGAGTCGAGTGCGGAAGGTTCAGGTGTGTCATGGCTGCAGCTGGCGAGAGGCCTCTGAACGAGGTTCAGTTCCTGACCGTGGCGGAAGTCGCCTCGGTGATGCGAGTGTCGAAGATGACCGTGTACCGGCTGGTGCACAGTGGTCATCTGCCCGCGATCCGGGTGGGGCGGTCCTTCCGCGTCCCCGAGCAAGCGGTTCACGAGTACCTCCGCGAGAGCTATGTGGGGGTGGAAACCGCCTGACGGCCGGGGGCCTGCCCGCCAGGCAGGCCCATGGGCGAGAGGCCCGGCCGTCAGTGCCGTCCCGGGCCCCTCCTGGCCTCGATTACGACCTCAGCGCTCAGGCGGGTAGGCTAGCCCCTCGTAGGTCGTATGGGCCCATGGCGCCCAGCACCGAGTGATGAGAAGTGAGCGAGGGTAGTCGTGGGCTCTGTTATCAAGAAGCGGCGCAAGCGGATGGCCAAGAAGAAGCACCGCAAGCTGCTCAAGCGCACGCGTGTTCAGCGTCGTAACAAGAAGTAGGCGCGAGAAGCAGGCAGGTCCTGCTTCTTCGTGCGTCCTTCGCGCGACGCGAGCCGCGTAGGCGTGGTGTGGCCCCCCATCGATCCGTCGATGGGGGGCCACACGCATATCCGGGCGTCGTGCGGTCCGTTGAACGTCGTGCGCATGTCTGGACCGGCATGATTGCCGGTGTGGGTCTGCGACCACCCGTTTCTCGTCACTTCGCGCATCGGGGAGTCATCACAGGGCAACACCGACCCGCTAAGTTGGCCCGCAGACGGGAACCCGGTGCGGCAGCCGGCGGTTCCAGGACGGAAGGAAGGCGCGGATCTTGGGAAAGGTCGTGCTCGTTACCGGAGTGGCCCGTCAACTGGGGGGCCGCTTCGTACGGCGGATCCAGCGTGACCCACAGGTCGACCGGGTGGTCGCCGTGGACGTCGTGCGGCCCGAGCATCATCTCGGGGGCGCCGAGTTCATCCAGGCCGACATCCGGCAGCCCACCATCGCGCGGGTGCTGGCCGAGACCGGCGCCGACACGGTCGTCCACCTGGACGTGACGGCGACCGCGCTGGGCAGCGGAAGCCGGACCACGGTCAAGGAGACCAACGTCATCGGGACGATGCAGCTGCTCGGCGCCTGTCAGAAGTCGCCGAACGTGAAGCGGCTCGTCGTGAAGTCCAGCACCAACGTATACGGCTCGGCGTCCCGGGACCCGGCCGTGTTCACCGAGACCACGCCCGCCAAGGCGCTGCCGAGCGGCGGTTTCGCCAAGGACACCGTCGAGGTCGAGGGCTATGTCCGCGGGTTCGCCCGGCGGCGGCCGGACGTCGCGGTGTGCGTGCTGCGGTTCGCCAACATCCTCGGGCCCACCGCGGAGACGCCGCTCGCCTCGTACTTCGCGCTGCCCGTGCTGCCCACGGTGCTCGGCTACGACCCCCGGCTGCAGTTCGTGCACGAGGACGACGTGATCCAGGTGCTGCGGATCGCCTCGCACGAGCCGCAGCGAGGCACGCTCAACAGCGGCACCTTCAACATCGCCGGGGACGGGGTGCTGCTGCTGTCGCAGTGCTCGCGGCGGCTCGGGCGGCCCACGGTGCCGCTGCTGCTGCCGGCCGTCACATGGGCGGGCTCCCTGGTGCGTACGCTGGGCATGACGGACTTCTCGCCGGAGCAGATCCGGCTGCTCACCCACGGCCGGGTCGTGTCGACGGTCCAGATGCGCGAGACGCTCGGGTTCACGCCCCGGTACACGACGGCCGAGACGTTCGAGGACTTCGCGCGCGCCCACGGGCCCGGTCTGCTGCCGCCGGGGGCCGTCGCCGGGGTGGTCGACCGGATCGCCGCGCTGCCGCTGCCCGGCGGCGCCCGCGGCACTGCCCCGGACCGGTCCCCGGTCACCCCCCCGACGCAGAGCGCCAACTGAGGAGCGCATCAACGATGGCGGACGCCAAGGTCATTCCGTTCGACGACGACCGGTCCCGGGGAAGCGCCGTGGCGCGGCCGTCCCGGCGACGGGGCGCGGGGAGCCGGCGCAAGAACGGCGAGCCCGCGCAGGTCCGGGAACTCGGCGAGGCGGGCGAGAAGGGCCCGGTCGGTGAGGTTCAGCCCCTGCACATCGGGGCGGCCGGGCTGGATGATGTTCCTGTGACGGGTGAGGAACGGTCTGACGAGGCCGGGGGCGGCTTGGAGCGGCGGATCGCGGGCGGGTTGTCCTTCCTGCGCCGGCGGCTCACGGGCGACTACGAGGTCGACGACTTCGGCTACGACGAGGAGCTGACCGACCAGGTCCTGATGTCCCTGCTGCGGCCGCTGTACGAGAAGTACTTCCGGGTCGAGGTGAAGGGCGTCGAGAACATCCCGGCCGAGGGCGGGGCGCTGATCGTCGCCAACCACTCCGGGACGCTGCCGCTGGACGGCCTCATGATGCAGGTCGCCGTCCACGACCAGCATCCGGCGGGACGTCATCTGCGGTTGCTCGCCGCCGATCTCGTCTTCGTGCTGCCGGTCGTCAACGAGCTGGCGCGCAAGCTCGGGCACACCCTGGCCTGCGCGGAGGACGCCGAGCGGCTGCTCGGCCAGGGCGAGCTCGTGGGGGTGATGCCGGAGGGCTTCAAGGGCATCGGGAAGCCGTTCAACGAGCGGTACAAGCTCCAGCGGTTCGGCCGGGGCGGCTTCGTCTCGACGGCTCTGCGTAAGGGCGTGCCGATCATTCCGTGCTCGATCGTCGGGGCCGAGGAGATCTACCCGATGATCGGCAACGCCAAGACGCTGGCGCGGGTGCTGGGCATCCCGTACTTCCCGCTCACGCCGACGTTCCCGTGGCTGGGCCCGTTGGGCGCGGTCCCGCTGCCGACGAAGTGGACGATCCAGTTCGGCGAGCCCATCCCGACGGACGGTTATCCGCCGGAGGCGGCGGAGGATCCGATGCTGATGTTCAACCTCACGGACCAGGTGCGCGAGCAGATCCAGCACACGCTCTACAAGCTGCTGGTGCAGCGGCGCTCGGTGTTCTTCTAGCCGTCGCCGCAGTTCGGCCGGTCGGCGGTGGTACGGCGATGGGGCGCCCCTTCGAGAAAGGGGCGCCCCATCGCCGTGTGCGGTGGTGCTACTCCGCGTCCTCGCCGTCGATGCCCAGGCCGGGGAGAAGGCCGGGGAGGAGCGGAGGGAGGGTGACGTCGGGCCGCGTGAGGGGCGGGCTGGGCATCGACGGCGAGGTGCCGCCGGTGTCCTTCGGCGGGTCGAGGAGGCCGCCGGTGTTGCCGCCGAGGAGGCCGTCGTCGCCGGTCCCGGAGGTGGCGGACCTGCTGGGGCTGCCGGTGTCGCCCCCGGTGTCGTGGGACGTGTCCTTGCCGCCGCGGCCCGGCGTGGTCCCGCGGCCGGTGTCCGAGGAGCTGCCGGTGGACGCCGACCCGGTGCCCTGCCGGGTGTCGCGGCCGCCCGCGGCGGGGGGCCGCGGGAGCCGGGACTGCAGCGGGGCGACCTCGTCGTCTATGGCTTCGAAGACCGACGAGACCTGCTGACTGACGTCCCCGAGCTGGACCGGGAGCCGCTCGCGAAGAGCGCCCCAGGCCTCGCGGTGCGAGCGGGAGAACGCGTCGAGGGCCTGGATGGGGCCCAGCGAGTCGGGGTCGCGGGTGTACGCCTCGTGGAGGAGGCGATGGCCTTCCGACGCATCGTGCTGCATGCCGTTCAGGGCGCGCCGGATCTCGCCCAGGGATTCGTGGTCGAGGTCGCCGCTGCGGCCCCGTTCCATGAGTCTTCGGGCCTCGCTGAGCCGGGTGGAGGCCTGGTCGAGGTAGGTGCGACCGCGTTCGTCGTCACCGTCGGCCAGGTAGTTGAGCTTGAAGTCCTCGATCCCGCGCTTCAGCCCGTAGAGCCCGTCGCCGGGGAGGGCGTCGGAGCTCGCGGCGGCGACTCCGCCGAAGGCTCCCGCCGCGACGCCGACGCTCAGGCCGCCCGCGGTGAGGCCCCTGGCGAGGCGGGAACGCGGCCGGAACTTGCCCAGAGGGCCGGCCCGGTGTGTGCCCCTGCCCCGGTGGGATCGCTGTTCGGGGACCGACAGGTCCGCCGCCTCGCCTCCCGCGGTGCCAGCCTGCAGCATGGCCTCCATCGCTGCGACCAACTGGGCCCGCTGGACGACCTTGACCTCGGGATCGAGTTCCGGCTTGGGCAGCTCGGCGAGACTCGTGGCGAGGGCCAGCAGCTGGCCCTGCCCGGTCTGGTCCGCAGCGGCCGGCGCCGGCGGTGATCCTTCGGTCTGCTCGGCCGCCGTGCCCTGGTCGGACTGCTCCTCCAGGGCCTGGGCGAAGGCGTTCGCCCGCCGGTGCGCCGATACGTTCGCGATCACGGGCGGCACCTCCTCTCGTCATGACGGTCGACTCCCTCGGGGTGCTGAGGGTTGCACGCCCGGTGCCGGTTGCACCCGATCGAGTGAGCGGGGGCGGCCAGGACGTGACCACAGGGAGCCTGTATCCCGCACAACGACTGGCGCGGCACTTGGGTTACGGACTGCGGATGATCGGATCGGGAAGGCAACGGACTTTCACTGAGCGTGAGTTGGGGAACGCCGACAGTGGGCTGCGGGCGGGGGCGGTCAGCGGGCGTCTTCCGGCAGCAGCCGGGCGAGGGTGCGGACGGCCCGGTACTGGAGGGTTTTGATGGCGCCCTCGTTCTTGCCCATCACCCGAGCCGTCTCGGCGACGGAGAGGCCCTGCAGGAACCGGAGCGTCACGCACTCCTGCTGCTGGGGGTTGAGCCGCCGCACCGCGTCCAGCAGTGCGGCGTTGGACAGGGACTCCAGGACGGAGTCCTCGGGGGAGCGCTCGACCTCGTTGGCGTCGAGCATCTCGCCGGTGGTGACCTCGAGCCGGAAGCGGCTCGACTTGAAGTGGTCGGCGACGAGGTTGCGGGCGATGGTGACGAGCCAGGCGCCGAAGTCGCGGCCCTGCCAGGTGAACGTCCCGATGCGGCGCAGGGCGCGCAGGAACGTCTCGCTGGTGAGGTCCTCGGCGGTCGCCTTGCCGCCCACCCGGTAGTAGATATAGCGGTACACGGTGTCGCTGTACTGGTCGTACAGCCGCCCGAAGGCGTCGGCCTCGCCGGCCTGAGCGCGTTCGACGAGGTCCATCATCCGGGCGCTGTCGCTGTCGGCGGCCGGTCGGCGGGGGGCGGTGGTCGCGCCGCTGGTCGAGCGTCCTCTTCTGCCGACCGCGGCGCTGCCTTCCGCCAGTGCGTAGCAGGGGCCCGCCGGAGCGGCGGTGGCGAAGGCGGGGCCGGCGTACGCGGTGGGGACGAAGCCGCGCAACAGGTCCTGGACCGTAGCGACCGTTGCGCGCAGCGTAGCCAGGCCCGAGGTGTCAACCCCGACGTGTGGGTACACGGGACTCCCAGAGGCAGAGCTTCCATCACGTGCAGTGCGGAACCTTTCACCCGTCGTAGCGACAGGAGGGGCGCCGGATTGCGTCTGAGGAGAATAACGCTTCGTACAGGGGCTGCTACGCCGAGTTGCTCAAATCATCGATTACGTCGCTTCTGTGGCCTATTGGCGCTCGATCAAGTGATGCAGGCTGAGCGGTTGTTGATCGGAACGGTTCGAGTTTCGGGTCGGTCCAGGGCGTGTTGTGGCGGTGCGCGGACAACGGAACTGGATACGGGGTTACGTGCGTACGACCGTCGGATTGGTCGGGTTTGCTCGTGGGTGTGGGGTGTTGTCGCCGGCGTGACGGCCGCGGGGGCGCCGGGGCGGGCGGGGCGCCGGGGCGGAACGCGGAGCGGCCGGGCGGTGTCGTACCGCCCGGCCGCTCCGTCCGGTCCTCGCCCCGCGTCGGTCGGCTCAGCGCCGGCGGCGGTGCAGCGCGATCGCCGCCGCCGTGCCGCCCGCCACCGCGCCGACGCCCGCCGCCGCCGGGATGCCGACCTTCGCCGCCTTGCGGCCGGTGCGGTAGTCGCGCAGCCGCCAGTCGAGGCTGTGGGCGTGCTTGCGCAGCTTGGCGTCCGGGTTGATGGCGTAGGGGTGGCCGACCAGCGAGAGCATCGGGATGTCGTTGTGGGAGTCGCTGTACGCGGCGCAGCGTGAGAGGTCCAGGTTCTCCGCCGCCGCCAGCGCGCGCACCGCCTCCGCCTTGGCGGGGCCGTGCAGGGGCTCGCCGACGAGCTTGCCGGTGTAGACGCCGTCGACGGATTCCGCGACGGTGCCCAGTGCGCCGGTGAGGCCGAGCCGGCGGGCGATCACCTGGGCGATCTCCACCGGGGCGGCTGTGACCAACCACACCTTCTGGCCGGCGTCCAGGTGGGCCTGGGCCAGGGCGCGGGTGCCCGGCCAGATGCGCTCGGCCATGTACTCGTCGTAGATCTCCTCGCCGATCGACATCAGCTCGGAGACGCGGTGGCCCTGGACGATCGACAGGGCCGAGTCGCGGGCCTCCTGCATGTGCTCGGGATCCTCGACGCCGGCCAGCCGGAACCACGCCTGCTGCCAGGCGAAGCGGACCAGGTCGTGGGTCTCGAAGAACTTCCGTTTGTACAGACCGCGGCCGAAGTGGAAGAGCGCGGCGCCCTGCATCACGGTGTTGTCGAGGTCGAAGAAGGCGGCGGCCATCGCGTCGCCGTGCACCGGGAACTGCGGTTCCCGGTCCGAGGTGTCCAGGGCTTCCTGGGAGTCCAGGGCTTCCTGGGTGGACTTGCGGGCTGCCTCGGCCGAGGCCTCGCCTGCCAACACGCTCCGCGCCGTGGCGGAACGCCTACGGGGAGTGAGCCATCCTAGAGCGGCCATGGCGTGAGCATAGCCAGTCCGTTCGGCTGTTCCGGATCCGCGAGGTTGGCAGCGTGTGAACACTCGCGGCCGTCCCGTCGCCGAAAGCGCGACAATGGCGCCATGAGTCCCCTCTTCCGACGCCGGACCGACGCACGCGAGCGGTCGGTCACTCTCATCCGCAAGGCGGGCTGCCATCTGTGCGACGACGCGGAGCGGGTGATCGCGCGGGTCTGCGAGGAGCTCGGCGTGCCCTGGGAGGAGAAGGACATCGCCGACGACCGCGAGCTGTACGAGCAGTACTGGGAGCAGATCCCGGTGGTCCTGGTGGACGGCCGGCAGCACACCTTCTGGCGGGTGGACGAGGGGCGGCTGCGCAAGGAGCTCGCCGGATGAGACCGGGTGAGCCCCGCTGGGACCGGAAGAGAACTGACCGAGCAGTACAAGGACGTACCGGGCGTCGCTTAGGATCGATGGCGCTTTGGTCTCGGGGGCGGGATTCACGAGGAGAGTGACGGTTTTGCCCCCTGTAATGACGCGCGTGACCCCGGTCACGTTGGCCGGGCAAATCGGACACCATCTTTGTGCACGCGTTCACAAAGACATAGCCTGCACTCGACGGGGCGGTCTGGGAACATGTGACCGCCTGCAGCCCCGCTCTACCCGCAGGAGCACCGTGGCAACTGGCCGAACTCACCGACCGGCGACCCGTAGCCGAGGGATTCCCGAGGCCACCGTCGCCCGGCTTCCGCTGTACCTCCGCGCGCTGACCGCACTGTCGGAGCGCTCGGTGCCCACGGTCTCCTCCGAGGAGCTCGCCGCCGCCGCGGGAGTCAACTCCGCGAAGCTGCGCAAGGACTTCTCCTACCTGGGCTCCTACGGAACGCGCGGTGTCGGCTACGACGTCGAGTATCTCGTCTACCAGATCTCGCGTGAACTCGGTCTCACCCAGGACTGGCCGGTCGTCATCGTCGGCATCGGAAACCTCGGCGCGGCGCTCGCCAACTACGGCGGGTTCGCCTCGCGCGGGTTCCGCGTCGCGGCCCTCATCGACGCCGACCCCGCGATGGCCGGGAAGCAGGTCGCCGGGATCGCCGTGCAGCACAGCGACGGCCTGGAGAAGATCATCTCCGACAACGGCGTCTCGATCGGCGTCATCACGACCCCGCCGGGCGTGGCCCAGCAGGTCTGCGACCGGCTCGTGGCCGCCGGCATCACCTCCATCCTGAACTTCGCGCCGACCGTGCTGTCCGTGCCCGACGGCGTCGACGTGCGCAAGGTCGACCTCTCCATCGAGCTGCAGATCCTCGCCTTCCACGAGCAGCGCAAGGCCGTCGAGGAAGCCGCGGCGAGCGACGCCG
The DNA here is from genome assembly GCF_040299045.1 of Streptomyces sp. NPDC001027. Lineage (NCBI taxonomy): Bacteria > Bacillati > Actinomycetota > Actinomycetes > Kitasatosporales > Streptomycetaceae > Streptomyces > Streptomyces sp. NPDC001027. Next base: position 24,212 of record NZ_JBEPBI010000070.1, on the reverse strand, counting down.
CCGCCCCCGCGCCCGTCAGCCGCGACGCCTCTGCCGATCAGGGACCCGACGGGGACGTGCCCGCCGTGATGCCGGCATGAGCCTCCTCGTCGTCGGACTGAGCCACCGCAGCGCTCCCGTGAGCGTGCTGGAGCGGGCCTCCCTGTCCACGGACGCCCAGTTCAAGCTGCTCCAGGACACGGTCGCCGCCGAACCGGCCGCCGAGGCCGCCGTCCTCGCCACCTGCAACCGGATCGAGCTGTACGCCGACGTGGACAAGTTCCACGCGGGCGTCGCCGAGCTCTCCACGCTGCTCGCCCAGCACAGCGGCGTCGGCATCGAGGAGCTCACCCCCTACCTGTACGTGCACTACGAGGACCGCGCCGTCCACCACTTCTTCTCGGTGGCCTGCGGGCTCGACTCCATGGTCGTCGGCGAGGGGCAGATCCTCGGGCAGATCAAGGACTCGCTGGCCCGCGCGCAGGAGCTGCACACCGCCGGACGGCTGCTGAACGACCTGTTCCAGCAGGCCCTCAGGGTCGGCAAGCGCGCCCACTCCGAGACCGGCATCGACCGCGCCGGGCAGTCCCTGGTCACCTTCGGCCTGGAGCAGCTGGCCGCGGGCGGGGACGTGAGCGAGTGGGCGCGGGGCAAGCGGGCCCTCGTCATCGGCGCGGGCTCCATGTCGTCGCTGGCCGCCGCCACCCTGGCGCGCGCCGGGATCACCGAGGTCGTGGTCGCCAACCGCACCCTCGACCGCGCCGAGCGGCTCGCCCAGATACTGACCGAGGGCGGCGGCACGGACGTGTCGGCCCGCGCGGTACCGATGCAATCGGTGCCGGCCGAGCTGACACGTGCCGACGTGGCCGTCTCCTGCACCGGTGCGACGGGCCTGGTCCTGACGGCGGAAGCGGTCGCCGCCGCCGTCGAGGGCCGTACCGGGGCGCCCGCCGCCTTCGACGAGGTGAGCCCGGCCGCGGACGTACGGCCGCTGCCGCACGCCTCGGCCGGCGCCGACGAGAACTGCCCGCTCGACCTGGCCGCCGCGCAGCAGTCCGCCGTGCAGCAGTCCGGCTTCTCCGTGCTGGGGGAGGCCGCCGTCGCCGGCATGGACGCGGCCACGCTGGAGCAGCACGCCGCCTGGGTCGACAACGCGACCGTGGACCGCCGGCTCGCCGCCCGCCGCGACCCCTCGGCCGACGCCGAGCTGATCACCGCGCTGGCCGCGACCGCCGCCGCCGTCGGCCGCATCCCCGAGCGCCGCAGGCCCGAGCCGGTCGCCGCGCCGGCGCGGCCGCAGCCCGTCCTCTTCCTGCTCGACCTCGCGATGCCGCGGGACGTCGACGCCGCCGCCCACCGCCTCGCCGGGGTGCGGCTGGTCGACATCGAGTCGCTCTCCGAGGCCTCCGCCGACGCCCCGATGGCCGCCGACGTCGACCAGGTGCGGCGGATCGTCGCCGACGAGGTCGCCGCGTTCGGCGCCGCACAGCGGGCCGCGCACATCACCCCGACCGTGGTCGCGCTGCGCGCCATGGCCGCCGACGTCGTGGCCGGCGAGATCGCCCGGCTCGACGGGCGGCTGCCCGGCCTGGACGACAAGCACCGCGCGGAGATCACGCAGACCGTGAAGCGCGTCGTCGACAAGCTGCTGCACGCGCCGACCGTACGGGTCAAGCAGCTCGCGGCCGAGCCCGGCGGCGCCGGGTACGCGGACGCGCTGCGGACCCTGTTCGACCTCGACCAGGAGACGGTGGCCGCCGTGTCCCGGGCCGAGGACAGCACCGAGAAGAACGCACAGAACCGAGGGCCGGCATGAGCGGCATGAGTACGAAGGCACTGAGACTGGGGACGAGGCGCAGCAAACTCGCCATGGCCCAGTCCGGGCAGGTCGCGGACGCCGTGAGCCGGGTGACCGGACGGCCCGTGGAACTCGTCGAGATCACCACCTACGGCGACGTCTCCCGAGAGCACCTGGCGCAGATCGGCGGCACGGGCGTCTTCGTGACCGCGCTGCGCGACGCGCTGGCGAGGGGTGAGGTCGACTTCGCGGTTCACTCGCTGAAGGACCTCCCCACCACGCAGCCCGAGGACCTGGTCCTGGCCGCCGTGCCGGTGCGCGAGGACCCGCGTGACGTGATCGTCGCCCGGGACGCGCTGAAGTTCACCGACCTGCCGCGCGGGGCGCGCATCGGCACCGGCTCGCCGCGCCGCATGGCCCAGCTGAACGCGTACGCACGGGCCCACGGGCTGGACATAGAGACGGTCCCCATACGCGGGAACGTCGACACCCGGATCCGGTACGTGCACGACGGCGAGCTGGACGCGGTGGTGCTGGCCGCGGCCGGCCTGAGCCGCATCGGCCGCATCGACGAGGTCACCGACTTCCTGTCGATAGACACTGTTCTGCCCGCTCCCGGCCAGGGAGCACTGGCGATCGAATGCGCCGCGGACGACGCAGCGCTGATCGCCGCGCTCGGCGAACTCGACGACCCGTTCACCCGGGTCGCCGTCACTGCCGAAAGGTCCCTGCTCGCCGCCCTGGAGGCCGGCTGCAGCGCCCCCGTGGGCGCGCTGGCCGACCTTCTGGCCGACGGGCAGATTGTCAAGGAGATGCGCCTGCGCGGCGTCGTCGGCACCACCGACGGCGCTCGCACGGTGCAGCTGTCCACCACCGGTCCCGTGCCCGAGACGCACGACGGGGCAATGGCGCTCGGTCGCGAACTCGCAGCCGAGATGCTCGCCCAGGGCGCGGCCGGTCTGATGGGGGAGCGAGCACAGTGAGCCCCACCGCCCTTCCAGCCGCCGGTCCTGAACACGGGCACGTCACCTTCCTGGGTGCCGGACCCGGGGATCCGGGACTACTGACTCTGCGCGCCGTGGAGGCGCTGGCGCACGCGGACGTCCTCGTCGCCGAGCACGAGGTGCTCGACGTCGTGCGGACGCACGCCAGGCCGGGAGTCGCCGTCGTGAGCGCGGACGCGGGTCCTTCGCCGGACCCTGTTCCGCTCACGGGCGCACCCCGCCCGACGCTCGTTGACGGCACGTCAACAACCGCTGAGACACCCGCTGTGCGCGATGCCGCACATCTTGTCATGGAGGCCGCGCGGGGCGGCAGGCGGGTCGTCCGAGCGGTGTCCGGGGACCCCGGACTGGATACGTACGCGGCGGAGGAAATGCTCGCCTGTGCGGCCGCCGGCGTTCCCTTCGAGGTGGTCCCCGGCATCGCGGCCGCGGTCGGCGTGCCCGCGTACGCCGGTGTGCCGCTGCGCGACGCGCAGGGCGCGGACGTCCGGTTCGTGGACGCGCGCACGGCCTCGGACCGCTGCTGGACCGAGGTCGGCGCCTCCGACGGCACGGTCGTCGTGTCGACGACCCTCGACTCGGTGGCCTCGGCCGCGGGCGAGCTGGTCTCGGCGGGCCGTAAGCCCGACACGCCGATGACGGTCACCGTGGCCGGCACGACGACCCGGCAGCGCACCTGGGCGGCGACGCTCGGCACGATCGCCCAGACGCTGAAGCAGGCGAAGGTGCTGCCCTCCCCGGAGGGCGGCCGGCCGGTGATAGTCGTGGTCGGCGAGCGTTCCGCCCCCGCCCAGCGCCACCAGTTGTCATGGTTCGAGTCCAAGCCGCTGTTCGGCTGGAAGGTCCTCGTGCCGCGCACCAAGGAGCAGGCGGTGTCGCTCTCCGACCAGCTGCGGTCGTACGGGGCCGTCCCGCACGAGGTGCCGACGATCGCCGTCGAGCCGCCGCGCACGCCCCAGCAGATGGAGCGCGCGGTCAAGGGCCTGGTGACCGGACGCTACGAGTGGATCGCCTTCACCTCCGTCAACGCCGTCAAGGCGGTGCGGGAGAAGTTCGAGGAGTACGGGCTCGACGCGCGTGCCTTCGCGGGCATCAAGGTGGCCGCGGTGGGCGAGCAGACCGCGAAGGCGTTGATCGCCTTCGGGGTGAAGCCGGACCTGGTGCCGAGCGGCGAGCAGTCGGCCGCGGGCCTGCTGGAGGACTGGCCGCCCTACGACCCGGTCTTCGACCCGATCGACCGGGTGTTCCTGCCGCGCGCCGACATCGCCACCGAGACCCTGGTGGCCGGGCTCATCGAGCTGGGCTGGGAGGTCGACGACGTGACGGCCTACCGGACCGTGCGGGCCTCGCCGCCGCCGGCGGAGACGCGCGAGGCGATCAAGGGCGGCGGTTTCGACGCCGTGCTCTTCACGTCCTCGTCCACCGTGCGCAACCTGGTGGGCATCGCGGGCAAGCCGCACAACGTCACGGTCATCGCGTGCATCGGTCCGGCGACCGCCAAGACGGCCGAGGAGCACGGCCTGCGGGTCGACGTGATGGCTCCCGAGCCGTCGGTGCACAAGCTCGCCGAGGCGCTGGCCGACTTCGGTCTGCGCCGGCGCGCGGCGGCCCAGGAGGCCGGAGACCCGGTCAGCCGGCCGAGCGAGCGCCGACCGGGCGCGCGCCGGAGGCGGGCCACCTAGCCGCTTGCTCCGCTCGCTGTCCTGACGACAGACAGGCCATGTGCCCTGCCTCTCCGCGCTGGAGAGGCAGGGCACACGTGTTTTCGGTGGCGCGCCTTCACACGCCCGACCCCTGAGAAGGGTGCTCCTCAGGGGTCGGTATGACTCCTCCACGGCTGCCCCTGGCGGGAGACTCCGCGGCGCGGGCGGCCCGAGCGCCTAGCGGGAGGCGCTGACGGAGGCGCTGGGGCGGTCGGTGCGGGAGCCCGGCCAATGGTGAGGTCAGTGGTCGGTCGCGAACGGCAGGAAGGCCGTCCAGGTGGTGGGGGCGAGGGCGAGGCGGGGGCCGTGGGGGTGCTTGGAGTCGCGGACCAGGATGCGGGCCGGGGCTGAGGCCAGCTCTACGCAGTCGGGGCCGTCAGCAGTGCTGTAGCTGCTCTTTATCCACTCCAGCTTGGCGTCGGCGGCGGAAGCCTTGAGCGTCATGTCTTCGTCTCTCCCAGTACTTTTTCGATGAAGGCCAACGACTCCCGAGGGCTGAGAGCCTGCGCGCGGATGACTCCGTAGCGGATGTCGAGAACCGTCGTTTCCTTGGGGTCGGTCATCACCCGGCTGCTGAGAGGCGCCTCACTGAAGGCAACCGTGGCTCCGTTCTTGAGCTTGAGGAGCCTGAACGAGCCGTCGGTTCCCGAGTTCTCCTCACGGTCGAGGGGCAGGATCTGAAGGTCCACGTTGCGCCACTGGCTCACCTTCAGCAGCCGTTCGAGCTGCTGTCGCATGACCATCCTGCCCCCAATGGGCCTGCGCAGCGTCGACTCGCACTGAACGAAGCTGAAAACGCGTGCTCCCGACGGCGGGTCGAGGATCCTCTGACGCGCCGAGCGTGCCGCAACCTGCTGGTTCACCTCTTCCTCGGTGAACTGTGGCCGGCGTGCGTCGAAGATCGCCCGGGTGTACTCAGGGATCTGCAACAACCCATGAATCACCGAGTTGTTGTAGGCGCACAGCTCGACCGCGTCCGCCTCCAGCTTCTTCAGGTCCCGGACCTTCTTCGGGTACCGGACCTCCGCCAGGTCCTCCTGCAGCGCCGCGATCCTACCGCCCGCCGACAAGGCCTCGTCCGCGCGGTCCAGGTACTCGGGGCGGGGGATACGGCGTCCCCGCTCCACGGACGAGACCTGCTCCTCGCCGTACCCGATGGCCGCGCCGAACTCGGCCTGGGTGAGGCCGGCCGACTCCCGCCACAGCTTCAGCTGCCGCTGGACGGCCCTGATGACGGCCCCCGCCTCCTCGTCGTCCTCCGGTCCCGCGTCCCAGTCGCCCACGTCCGCCGTCCTCCCGCCGCGCCCTTTTCCGTTCAACCCCGGATGCCCGCGCCCCGTCACCCCGTACATCCCGGACGGAACTCGACGCCGCACGGACAGACACCGTCCGCACGGGCAGCTTTTCTTCACAGGCTACGCAGGCACGGACACGCTGAGTGACGTGAATCGACAAACTGTGCGTGCTCCGCTCCAGCAGTTCTCCGTGCCGCTCTCCGCCACCCGGCGTGGCGCCCGTCTCGCCCGTCTGCTCGCCGCCGAGCAACTGCGCTCCTGGGAAATGCCGTTGGACCCGGCCAGGCTGGTGGTCGCCGAACTCGCGGCGAACGCCGTCCTGCACGGCCGCGTTCCCGGTCGCAGCTTCCGCCTCACGCTCTCCGTCACCGCGTCCGGGACTTTGCGCGTCGAGGTCGCCGACATCCGGGGTGATCACCTGCCCGCCCCGGCGCGAGCGGTGACCGACGGCCCTGCGGAGTCCGGCTACGGGCTGCTGCTCGTCGAGGAACTGGCCGACCGGTGGGGTGTGCGACGCGGGCCGGTTCCGTGCAAGACCGTGTGGGCGGAGCTGGATTCCCCGCTATGCCGGTGAACTCCGTACCGGAGCCCGGAAACACGGGACCCGGTGGGGTGAAGGCCGGTGCTGCGGGCGGTAAAAGACGAAAGAAACCCGGGAAAAAACCCTTCCAACCAAACCAAACCCCGTGTTTGTCACTCGGGTGGGTGAAACGGGCCGTTGTGGCTGGCGTGTGCGTCCTCGCGCCGTGCACGCTCGGCTCGGACGACCCCACACATGCATCGGCCCCCGCCGGGACTGCAATCCCAGTGCGAGGGCCTGACCACCGAGGAAGACAGGACCTTCCCCATGGCTGTGACCAAGCCTATCCCTGTGCCGGGCCCGGCACAGGGCGTTCGGCTCAGTGCCACCCACTCCGGTGTCACCCACGTACGTGCGTACCAGTCGAGCCACTACACGATCATCGGCAACCACCTTGCCCAGCACCGGGCGTTGTCGCTGACCGCGATCGGGCTGGCCACGCACATCCTGTCGCTGCCGCAGGGCGCCCCCGTCGACATCCGCAGCCTCGCCGACCGCTTCCCCGAAGGGCGGGACCGCATCGCCTTCGGGCTGCGTGAGCTGGAGACGCACGGCTATCTGGAGCGGGTGCGCGAGCGCAAGGACGGGGGCCGTTTCGTCACGCGGACGTACGCGCACAACGCTCCGGCGCTCACCCGGGGCCGGGCGGAGGCGACCGCGGCACGGGAGGAGCCGGTCGCTCCCGACGCAGTCGCCGACTGCGTCACTCCGGTCGCGGCCGTGGTCCCGGCCGCGCCGGTCGTGGTCGTGGAAGCCGTAGAGGTCGATGCGGCAGGCGGCACCGTCCCAGAAGAGGCTCCGACGCCGTCGTCCGAGTCGTTCGACGCCTTCGAACCCTTTGGTCAGAGACCGTCCAGCAGCGAGCACCGCGACAAGGCCTTCGCCCTGCTCGCGGGCCTGCGCCGCGCCGACGACCGCTTCACGCTTTCCCAGAAGGACGTGGAACGCCTCATCCCCGCCGTCGTCGCCTGGTTCGGCAACGGCGTCTCCCGGGCCGCCGTGATCCACGCCGTGACCGCCGACGTTCCCGCCCTTCTGAAGTCTCCCGCGGGGTTCCTCGCCCACCGGCTCCGGGAAGGTCTCCCCCCGCCCCTGCCGACGCTTCCGTCGTCTGCAGATCATGACGGTGCCCCGCCAACCGCCTCCGTGTCGATCCCGCCGGATCCCTGGTCGGACCCCTGGACGGACTGTGAGGGCGGCTGTACGCGGGTCTTCCGGGAGTCGGTGCCCGACAAGTGCTGTCGGGACTGCCGTGCGCGTAGAGCGGCAGCGTCCCCGGGGTCGCCGGTGGTCTGCCTGTCTGAGCCCCCGCCGACGCGGGACTTCCCGCCCGCACCCACCACTCCCGAGGAAGCGGCCCATGCCCGACGACACGACCCACTCCGCCTACGCACGCGTGTACCGAGCCCTGCTCGAAGCGGCTGACGACCTCGAGACACTGAGGCAGGAGGGCGCCGAGATCGGAGTGGAACCCCATGCCGGCGCCGCCCTGGCGGCGGTGCGGCTCGCCTCGGCCGTGCTGTTCCCCACCGTGCCCTGTCAGTCCGCCCTGGTCCCAGGACACCGACCGACTGCTGGAGCTGTGCGTCAACTGGCGTGACGCGGCCTTCGAAGTGGGTGAGTTCGCTCGCGAGGCCGACCTACGGCTCGTGCAGGGCGGAGAGGACCGGTGAGGGGCCGACGAGGCGTCGGCAAAGGGGCTGTCGGGCCGGGCGTAGCGTAGGGCGCATGACGAAGTACGGATCCTTTCCCGGGACGCGTCCCCGGCGGCTGCGCACCACCCCCGTCATGCGGCGCATGGTCGCCGAGACGCGTCTGCATCCGGCCGACTTCATCCTGCCCGCGTTCGTGCGGGAGGGCGTGAGCGAGCCGGTGCCGATCACGGCGATGCCGGGGGTCGTGCAGCACACGCGGGACAGTCTGAGGAAGGCCGCGCTGGAGGCCGTCGAGGCGGGGATCTCCGGGATCATGCTGTTCGGGGTGCCGGAGGAGTCCAAGAAGGACGCCCTCGGGACGCCGGGGACCGATCCGGAGGGGATTCTGCAGGTCGCCATCCGCGACGTCCGCGCCGAGGTGGGGGACGACCTGCTCGTGATGTCCGACCTGTGCCTGGACGAGACGACCGACCACGGGCACTGCGGCGTGCTGGACGACGAGGGGCGCGTCGACAACGACGCCACCCTCGAGCGGTACGCGGAGATGGCGCAGGTGCAGGCCGACGCCGGCGCCCACGTGGTGGGGCCCAGCGGGATGATGGACGGGCAGATCGGGGTCGTCCGTGACGCGCTCGACCAGATCGGGCGGGAGGACGTCTCGATCCTCGCGTACACCGCGAAGTACGCGTCCGCCTTCTACGGGCCCTTCCGGGAGGCCGTCGGCTCCTCGCTGAAGGGCGACCGCAAGACCTACCAGCAGGACCCGGCCAACCTCCGTGAGTCGATGCGCGAGCTCGCCCTCGACCTGGAGGAGGGCGCGGACATGGTCATGGTCAAGCCGGCCGGCCCCTACCTCGACGTCCTCGCCCGGGTCGCCGACGCCGTGGACGTGCCGGTCGCCGCCTACCAGATCTCCGGCGAGTACTCGATGATCGAGGCCGCCGCCGAGAAGGGCTGGATCGACCGCGACCGGGCGATCCTGGAGACGCTGACCGGGATCAAGCGGGCCGGCGCCCAGAACATCCTCACCTACTGGGCCACCGAAGCGGCCCGGAAGCTGCGCTAGCTCCGGTCACCGGAGCCGAAGCCGGAGCCGGTCAGGGCGCCGGAGCCGGTCAGGGATCCGGGGAGCGGGCCGGAGCCGTTCAGGGTGCTGGAGCTCGACGGGCCCTCGTCGCGCAGGCCCTCGCCGTCACGGCACGCGGTGAGGGCGAGCGCCGCGGCGGCGGTGAGCGCGACGGCGAGCAGACGGACGCGGCGCCGGGTGGGGGGAGTGGGGCGAGTGGGCATGGGGCAAGCCTGTGCCGTGCGCCTCGCGTCTTCCACATCCGTGGCCCGATTCGGGACGCCGAATCGGTCCCATACTGCCTGACCTGCGCAAACGCCGTCGATGCGGGACGAGGTGCGGGACGCCCGACCGGCTGCTGAGCCGTCGGCGTCCGCCGGGCGCGGACGCTTCGGCGGCGGAGGTGTGCGGGTTGTCGGGCCGTCCACATGCCAGAAACCCAGGTGTAGACGGCACGTATCTCCTTAGGGTGCGGACATGACTGTCGCATCCGTCTCCGCGTCCCGCTCGGTTCCCCCGCTCGCCGCCCGCAGCCGGTCGGTCGGCGGCTCGCCCGTGCGGGACATCCTCGCCGTCACCGCCCGCCCCGAGGTGATCAACTTCGCGGGCGGGCTGCCCGCGCCCGAGCTGTTCGACCGCGAAGGCGTCGCCGCCGCCTTCCGGCACGTGCTGGAAGAGGCCCCGGCGCGAGCCCTGCAGTACTCCACGACCGAGGGCGAACCGGCCCTGCGGGAGCGGCTCGCCGCCCGCACGACGGCCCGCGGGCTGCCCACCGCCGCCGACGACCTCCTCGTCACCACCGGCTCCCAGCAGGCGCTGTCCCTGCTGGCGAGCGCGCTGGTCGACCCCGGCGACACCGTCCTCGTCGAGGCCCCCTGCTACCTCGCCGCCCTCCAGGTCCTCGCTCTCGCGGGAGCGCGGATCCTCGCCGTGCCCGGCGACGCGGACGGCCCCGACCCCGAGGCGCTCGCGGACCTCGTCGTGCGCGAACGGCCCAAGCTGCTCTACACCGTGCCCACCTTCCAGAACCCCACCGGCCGCACCCTCCCCGCCGGACGCCGTGCCGCCCTCGCCTCCGTCGCCGCCCGGCACGGCCTGTGGATCGTCGAGGACGACCCCTACGGCGAACTCCGTTACGACGGCGCGCGTGTGCCCTGGATCGCCGCCCACCCCGACGCCCGCGACCGCACGGTGCTGCTCGGCTCCTTCTCCAAGGTCATGGCCCCCGGCATACGGCTCGGCTGGCTGCGCGCCCCCGCCGAGCTGCTGCGGGCCTGCGTCGTCGCCAAGCAGGCCGCGGACCTGCACACGCCGACCGTCAACCAGCTCGCCGCCGCCCGCTATCTGGCCGTCGAGGACCTCGACGCCCATGTGGCCCGGGTGGCCGGCGTGTACCGCGAACGGCGCGACGCCATGCTGACGGGGCTGGGCGAGGCGCTGCCGGACGGGTCGGTGTGGAACACGCCCGAGGGCGGCATGTTCCTCTGGGCCCGCCTGCCCGACGCGTACGACACGGCGGCTCTCCTCCCGCGGGTCGTCGCCCAGGACGTGGCCTATGTGCCCGGCGCCCCCTTCTACGCGGGCGACCCCGACCGGTCGACGCTGCGTCTGTGCTTCGTGACGCAGACGCCGCAGGAGATCGCGGAGGGGCTGCGCAGGCTGGGGCGGGGGCTCAGGGAGTGACGGGTGCGGGGGCGGCCCGTCAGTCCCACCAGAAGGACCAGGCGTGTTCGCCGACGAGCCGCTTCGCGTAGGAGGCCAGGTCCCCGTCGTCGCCCTGCAGGACGTTGTCCGGGCAGAACGCGAAGTGCTCGGCGGCGACCGCCGCGGCCTGCGCGGGCGTGGCGGGCGGCGCGGCCACGGAGAGCACCAGCACGTCGAAGCCGAGCCCGACGACCCGTATGCCGAAGCGGTCCTCCCACGAGCGCAGCACCGCACTCAGCCGGGCGGTGTCGCTCTCGTGGTTGGCCGGGCCCGTCCAGCCGAGCGCCGCGGGCACGTCCGCGCTGCGGCGCGCCGGGACCAGGGCGAGATGGGGAGCCGCGAAGAGGGAACCGCCCTCGCCGGTCAGCGCGTCTGCGACCTGCGCGGCGCGTGCGTCGGGCTCGGAGGCGAGGGTGAGGCCGTCGGCCAGGCCGGGCCACTCCTCGCCGTCGGCCGCGCACTCCTCCCAGTACTCGGCGAGCACGTCCTCCGCGTCGTGATCGCCGGGGTACGACATCTCCCCGGGCGCCAACTCCCACTCCTGTGGGCCGCCTTGGGAGCCGCCCAGGTCGACCAGCACCGGCAGCAGCCCCGCCCGCGCCGAACTGCCTCCGAGCGCGGCCCAGTTGCCCGGGGCGGCCGACCGCTGCGCATGCCACAGCAACGGCTCGTGCCAAGGACCCTCGTCGGGCGCGTCGATCAGTCTCCCCGGGGGGAGCAGCAGCCCGAGGGAGCGCCCGCTCGGATCGGACGCGAGCCCCGGCAGCGGGTTGGGAAGAGTCGCCATGCCGGCGACTGTACGGGCAGCCACTGACATCGGGTCACCGCCCGCCGTCCGCCGCCGCGGCCGTCCCGTCGACACGTCCCGCGACGCCGTGTCCTCGCAGGCCGCAGGGGTGGTCGTCCCGCGGGGACGTCAGTTTCCCGGCGACCGTGGCGAGCGGTGCTCCGCGCCCCCCAGTCTCGTTGCCGAGCCGGTCGGTCCGACCGGCCGCCAACCATCGGAGGGGACAGAATGCGAGCTCTGACCAAGACGCTCGTCGGCTTCACCGCAGCCGTCGGGATCGCAGCCGGAACCCTGGCGGGGGCCGGCGCGGCCAGCGCCGCGGACACCGCCGGCGCGTCACGGACGGCCGTGAACGCCCAGGCCGCGATCCTCGCGACGCAGAACTTCGGCCTGAGCGCCCAGCAGGCGAAGAACGTGCAGTGCTTCATGCGTGGTGCCCCGGCCCGGTACACCGGCAACATCGACGGCGAGCTGGGCACCAACAGCTGGAAGGCGATGCAGCGCCATCTGAAGGAGTACTGGGACTACAACGACGACATCGACGGCGATCCCGGCCCGAACACGATCCGCGCGCTGCAGCGCATGCTGGCCTTCGGCTGGGACTACAACGACAGCATCGACGGGAAGGCCGGCGCGAACACCAAGGCCGCGTTCAAGCGGTTCGCCAACGAGATGAGCGTCTTCTACCCCTGCTGACCGCGACGACCACGGCCCGCCCCCCCCAGCGTGGGGAGAGCGGGCCGCGGTCGCGTGCTGCCGTCGTCTCAGAGCCGCTCGGGCGTCCGGATGCCCAGCAGTGCCATCCCCTGGTGCAGGGTGCGGGCCGTGAGGTCCACGAGGAACAGACGGTTCTCCACGACCTCGGGCGCGTTGTCGGGCGACAGCACGTGGCACTGGTCGTAGAACGTCGTCAGCAGCGAGGCCAGCTGGTACAGGTAGGCGGCGAGCTTGTGCGGCTCGTACGCCTCCGCCGCCTCCGCGACCGTCTCCCCGAACCGGTCCAGGTGCAGACCCAGCGCCCGCTCCGCCGGGGCGAGCGCCAGCTCCGGATGGGCGGCGGGGCCGGCCTCGCCGGCCCTGCGCAGGATCGACTGGATACGGGCGTACGCGTACTGGAGGTACACGGACGTGTCGCCGTTCAGCGAGACCATCTGGTCCAGGTCGAACTTGTAGTCGCGCACCGCCGACGTCGACAGGTCGGCGTACTTCACCGCCCCGATGCCCACGTACCGGCCGTTCTCCACGACCTCCTGGTCCGTCAGGCCGACCTTCTCGCGCTTCTCGCCGACCACCGCCGTCGCCCGGTCGACCGCCTCGTCCAGCAGGTCCACCAGCCGCACCGTCTCGCCCTCACGGGTCTTGAACGGCTTGCCGTCCTTGCCCAGGACCGTGCCGAAGGCCAACTGGTGCGCCTTCACGTCGTCGCCCAGCCAGCCGGCCCGGCGCGCCGTCTCGAACACCATCCTGAAGTGCAGCGACTGACGGGCGTCCACCACGTAGAGCAGCGTGTCCGCCTTCAGCTGGAACACCCGGTCGCGGATCGCCGACAGGTCCGTGGCCGCATAGCCGAAACCGCCGTCGGACTTCTGGACGATCAGCGGCACCGGGTTGCCGTCCGGGCCCTTGACGTCGTCGAAGAACACGCACAGCGCGCCCTCCGAGCGGACCGCGACCCCGGACTCCTCCAGCAGGCGGCAGGTCTCGTGCAGCATGTCGTTGTAACCCGACTCGCCGACGATGTCCTCGTCCCGGATCTCCATGTCCAGCTTCTCGAAGACGGAGAAGAAGTAGATCTTGGACTCGTCGACGAACTTCTGCCAGGACGCGAGCGTGCGCGGCTCGCCCGCCTGGAGGTCCACGACCCGGCGACGGGCGCGCGTCTTGAACTCCTCGTCCGAGTCGAAGAGCCGACGGGCCGCCTTGTAGAGGCGGTCGAGGTTCGACATCGCCTCCTCGCCGCTCACCTCGGCGTCCTTGTGGTCCAACTCGTGCGGATGCTCGTCCAGGTACTGGATGAGCATGCCGAACTGGGTTCCCCAGTCGCCGATGTGGTGCCGGCGCACGACCGTCTCGCCGGTGAACTCGAGGATCCGGACCACCGCGTCGCCGATGACCGCCGAGCGCAGGTGACCGACGTGCATCTCCTTGGCCACGTTGGGCTGGGCGTAGTCGATGACCGTCGTGCCCGGCTGCGCCGCGTGCGGCACGCCGAGGCGGGCCGTGTCGTCGGCGTAGCGCGCGGCCAGGGTCCGCGTGATCGCCTCGTCGGAGATCGTGACGTTGAGGAAGCCGGGGCCCGAGACCTCGATCTCCCGGATCACCTCGCCCGACACCACGTTCGCCACCACCTGGGTGGCCAGCTCCCGCGGGTTGGCCTTCGCCTTCTTGGCCAGCGCCAGAATGCCGTTGGCCTGGAAGTCGGCCCGGTCGCTTCGTCGCAGCAGCGGGTCCGCACCGGCCTCCGGCAGGGTGGCCGAGAGGGCGTTCGCGAGGCACTGACGGACGAGTTCGGTGAGCGACGTGACCGAGGTCATGGGGTGGGAGCCGTTCTCCTCGTGGGATCGGTAGACGTCGCCAGTATCCCACGCGGGGTAAAGCGGTTATCCGGGCGCGAAAGGCCGGGGCCCGGGCGGGGGCTCGGGCGGACGCCAGGGCAGGGCTGAGGCCCGGGCCCGGGCACGGTCTCGTAAAGGGGTTTTCGCGGTTGCGGGCGGAACTGGGAGAATGGGGCTCCAGCCGTCGACCGTACCGGCTGCCCCGGAGAAAGAAGGACGTGCCGATCGTGGCTCAGAGCACCGAGACCACCGACTGGGTCTCCCGTTTCGCGGACGAGGTCATCGAAGAGTCGGAGCGTCGGGCCCCCGGCAAACCGGTCGTGGTCGCCTCCGGACTGTCCCCCTCCGGCCCCATCCACCTCGGCAACCTCCGCGAGGTCATGACCCCGCACCTCGTCGCCGACGAGATCCGCCGTCGCGGACATCAGGTGCGCCATCTCATCTCCTGGGACGACTACGACCGCTTCCGCAAGGTGCCCCAGGGCATCGCGGGCGTCGACGACTCCTGGGCCGAGCACATCGGCAAGCCGCTGACCTCCGTCCCGGCCCCGCAGGGCTCGCCCTTCCCGAACTGGTCCGAGCACTTCAAGGCCGCGATGACCGCGTCGCTCGCCGAACTCGGCGTCGAGTTCGACGGCATCAGCCAGACCGAGCAGTACACCTCGGGCGTCTACCGCGAGCAGATCCTGCACGCGATCAGGCACCGCGCCGACATCGACGCGATCCTCGACCAGTACCGCACCAAGAAGGCCCCGGCGAAGAAGCAGCAGCAGAAGCCGGTCGACGAGGCCGAGCTGGAGGCCGCCGAGGGCTCCGGCGCGGCCGACGAGGACGACGGCTCCTCCGGCACCGCCGGCTACTTCCCGTACAAGCCCTACTGCGGCAACTGCGAGAAGGACCTCACCACCGTCACGTCCTACGACGACGACACCACCGAGCTGACCTACGCCTGCACCGCCTGCGGCTTCTCGGAGACCGTCCGGCTCAACGAGTTCAACCGCGGCAAGCTGGTCTGGAAGGTCGACTGGCCGATGCGCTGGGCCTACGAGGGAGTCGTGTTCGAGCCCTCCGGCGTCGACCACTCCTCCCCGGGCTCCTCCTTCCAGGTCGGCGGCCAGATCGTCGGCATCTTCGGCGGCAAGCAGCCCATCGGGCCGATGTACGCCTTCGTCGGCATCAGCGGCATGGCGAAGATGTCCTCGTCCAGGGGCGGCGTGCCCACCCCCGGCGACGCCCTGAAGATCATGGAACCGCAGCTCCTGCGCTGGCTCTACGCCCGTCGCCGCCCCAACCAGTCCTTCAAGATCGCCTTCGACCAGGAGATCCAGCGGCTCTACGACGAGTGGGACAAGCTCGACGGCAAGGTGGCCGACGGCTCCGCCCTGCCCGCCGACGTCGCCGCGCACACGCGTGCGGTGCGCACCGCCGGCGCGGAGCTGCCGCGCACCCCGCGGCCGATGCCGTACCGCACGCTCGCCTCCGTCGCCGACATCACCGCCGGCGAGGAGGCGCAGGCCCTGCGCATCCTGAGCGAACTCGACCCGGACGACCCGCTCGGATCCCTGGACGAGGCCCGGCCGCGGTACGACAGGGCCGAGGCCTGGATCAACACGCACGTCCCCGCCGACCAGCGCACCATCGTGCGCCAGGAGCCGGACGCCGAACTGCTCAAGTCCCTCGACGAGGCCTCCCAGCAGTCCCTGCGGCTCCTCCTCGACGGACTCGCCGGCAACTGGTCCCTCGACGGGCTCACCCACCTCGTCTACGGCGTCCCCAAGGTGCAGGCGGGCTTCTCCGCCGACGCCACGCCCAAGGAGCTCCCGCCGGAGATCAAGACCGCCCAGCGCACGTTCTTCGCCCTGCTCTACCACCTGCTGGTCGGACGCGACACCGGTCCGCGCCTGCCCACCCTGCTCCTGGCCGTCGGCCAGGACCGGGTACGGGCCCTGCTCGGGGAGTGAGCGGCGCGTGAGCCGTGCGTGAGCAGGTGGTGAGCCGCGAGCAGGCGAGCCGTGAGTGAGGAAAGGGGCCCTCTGCCGAGGGCCCCTTTTCCTGCTTTCCGCCTCGATGCGCTGCCTCAGGCGATGTGGTCTTCCTGCAGCTCCGCCGTGTGGCGGTTGGTGAAGCGGTTGACCATGCGGTCGGCCTCGCGCTGCGGGATCGTCACGCCGAACGTCGCTTCCACGTCGTCCCTGAGCTGGCCCGAGGTGGGGTAGCTGCCGTCTATCGACTTCTTGAAGACCATGTAGTAGTCCTCCTCGGTCGGCTCCGGGGAGCCGCCGCCCCCGCCGAGCTCGCGGCTGCGGCCGGGGACCACCGGGATCGGGAACGAACCGGTCTCCTCCGGGGACGGCTCCTGGACCGGGGGCTCCTCCTGGTACTGGTCCGTGTACTGCTCGGCGTCCCGCTGCTCGTCGTACCAGTCGGCGTACTGCTCCGCGGGGTCGTAGGTGGGGTCGTAGCCGCCCTGGTAGGCGACCTCGTGCGGCATCGCCTGGAACCAGGGGCTCTGGTCCTCCTCGGGCTGCCCGGGCTGTCCCGGCTGCCCGTACGGCTGCTGCGCCTGTCGTCCGAAGCCGGCCGACGGATCCTGCGCGTACTGCTGATTCTGCGCAAGCTGGGGATTCCCCGGGGACGTCGGCGCCGTCGGCCCCTGGAGCTCGGCCGGGGCGTGGGACTGCACCTGCGCCCGCTCCTGCGCCTGGGTCGGCACCGGGGGCAGCAGCGCGGGTTCTATCCCCGCCGCCGCCAGGCCCGCCGGGGCGGTCTCCGCGAGCGGGACGCCGTAGCGGGCCAGCCGCAGCGGCATCAGCGACTCCACGGGAGCCTTGCGCCGCCAGGCGCGGCCGAAGCGCGATCGCAGCCTGGCCTGGTAGACGAGACGTTCCTGCTCCAGCTTGATCACCTGGTCGTAGGAGCGCAGCTCCCACAGCTTCATCCGGCGCCACAGCAGGAAGGTGGGCACGGGGGAGAGCAGCCAGCGCGTGATGCGCACGCCCTCCATGTGCTTGTCCGCCGTGATGTCCGCGATCCGGCCGATGGCGTGCCGGGCGGCCTCCACCGACACCACGAACAGGATCGGGATCACCGCGTGCATGCCCGTGCCGAGCGGGTCCGGCCAGGCCGCCGCACCGTTGAACGCGATCGTCGCCGTGGTCAGCAGCCACGCCGTCTGCCGCAGCAGCGGGAACGGGATGCGGATCCACGTCAGCAGCAGATCCAGGGCCAGCAGGACGCAGATGCCCGCGTCGATGCCGATGGGGAACACATACGAGAAGTTCCCGAAGCCCTTCTCCAGGGCCAGCTCACGGACGGCCGCGTACGAACCGGCGAAGCCGATGCCGGCGATGATCACGGCGCCGGTCACGACCACGCCGATGAGAACGCGGTGCATCCGGGTCAGCTGTATTGGCGCGGCCACCCGCACTCCCCTCCCCTTGCGTGTTCTTGCGCGCAACAGGGTGGCACATGTGTGCGGTGCACGCCTTTCCGGACCGTCAGCTCTTCGCGGAGGCGGTCGCCTTCGGGGCCGCCGCGGCCGTCTTGGACGCCGTCGCCTCCGGGGTCGCCGCCGACGGCAGCGAGGCTCCCTGACCCGGCGAGACGGACGCCGACTTCGACGGGGACGGACTGGCCGAACCCGTCGGCGAACCGGCCGGCGAATCCGCCGAACTCCCGCCGCCGCCAGCGCCGTTGGCCGATCGCACCGACGCCACCGCTTCCTTCGCCGCCTTCTGCGCCGACGCCGCCAGCGCGTCCGCGCTCGGCGCCTTGTCACCCGCGAGACCGGCCCCGTTGTAGTCCAGGGTGACGACGACGTTCTCCACCCGCGCCACCACCGTCTGCTGCTTGAAGGCGCCCTCGGTCTTCTTCAGGTCGTAACGCACCAGCGTCGCCTCGTCGCCCGCGCCGGCCACCGGCAGCGACTTCGCGTTCGTCGCGCCCGCCACCGCCTGGGAGTCCTTGACCTGCTTCGCGTAGTACGTCTTCGCCTGCGACTCGCCGTCGCCGGTCGTCGCGTCCGACTCGAAGCGCAGCAGCGACACGTTCAGCCAGCGGAACTGCGACCCCTTCACGCCGTTGTTGGCGAGGCTCGACCACGAACAGCTCGCCCGGTCCGCGCTGTCCCCGGTCGTCCCCTCCTTGCCGGCGGCGACCCCCTTCGGCACCAGCTCGGTCAGCGTCTTCTTCGACACCACCGCGCACGCCTTCGGGAGCTTCTGGTACGCCGCGGCCTGCACGGTGGGGGCGGTGCTCGCGGCGGAGTCCGCGGCGGAACCGGCGCCGGCGCCGGCGTCCTTCGAGCCGTCGTCCGAGCCGGAGTCCGAGGAGCAGCCCGCGGCGATCAGCATCACCGGGACGGCGAACGCGGCTGCCAGGAGGCGGCCCAGCCCCCCTGTGCGCGTCGCTCGCTCGTCACGCTCCTCGCGCTGGTTGAACTGGCCGTCTCGCTGGGCTCGTCGCTGCATGGTTCCTTCACTCATGACGCTCGTGGTTCCTGCGGTCGGATCGGGTCCGAGGGGCCACGGTACGCGGTGAA
The DNA here is from genome assembly GCF_040299045.1 of Streptomyces sp. NPDC001027. Lineage (NCBI taxonomy): Bacteria > Bacillati > Actinomycetota > Actinomycetes > Kitasatosporales > Streptomycetaceae > Streptomyces > Streptomyces sp. NPDC001027. Next base: position 5,546 of record NZ_JBEPBI010000070.1, on the reverse strand, counting down.
GACTGTGTGCGGTTCTGCTTCGAAGGCTTCGCGGGCGGGGCGCGACGCGCCCCGAACCGACCTCAGCCGGCCAGCGAGTCGACCAACTGCGCGGCCAGTTTCCTGGCCTTGTCCTGCATTTCCTCACTGTCCGGCGTCACGCCGACGATCGCCGGCTGCTCCTCGTACTGGATGGTCACCAAGACGTTCGACGTGCGGAACGCCACAGTCACCGTCCGCTGTGCGACCGTCGAACCGGAGCTTGCGAGCGCGTCGTCGATGAACGCCTCGTCGCCGAGGTCGTCCAGGAGCCGGGGCTGCAGATCGGCCGCCGCGGTCGTCGAGGAGGCCGACGCCGACGCCGAGGAGGCGGGCGGGGAGACGGAGGAGGAGGCCGTCGACGAGGACGATGCTCCCGCGCTCGGGGAGTTCGTCGCGCTGGGGGAGGGCGGGGCGCCCGTCGTGGCGGACGCGGCGGGCGCCGGCAGGTCGGCCGCCGCCACCTTCTTCGCGAACAGCGTCTCCGCCTGGGAGTCGTCGCTCACCGCGTTGTCGTAGGAGACGACCCGCTCGAAGTCGACGAGGAGGTGGTCGGTGGCGTCCGCCGACTCCACCTTCCAACGGCAGCCCACCTTGCGGTCCGTGTCGTAGGTCAGCGTCGCCTCGCCGGCGTAGGCCGCGTCCCGTCGCGTCACGTCGGTGAGCTGCTGGATGCCGGGAAGCAGGGAGTCGAGCGTGGCCCGGCTCACCACGCCGCACGCCTCCGGCAGCGTGGCGTACTTGCCCGGCTGGGCGGCTGGCGCCGACGTGTTGGCCTCGCCGGGGTTGGAGTCGTCGTGCGAGCCGGCGTCGTCCGAGCCGCCTGTGCAGCCGGCCAGCAGCGCCGCGAGGAGCGCGACGACGCCGGGTACGTAGGCCTTCCGCTGCACGGTCGGCTCCTCTCGACGGTCACTTCGGGATGGGGGGTCTTCGGGTCCGCGTCCTCGCTGGTTAATCGCTTGCCGGGCGAGGCGGGTCCCTGCAGACAATGTGTATCGCACGCACCACCGTGGATGCCGGTCCGTCGTCTGTTTTCGACGACCTTGGCACCGGTTTTGCGATTCACAACTTTTTTGGTTTTCCGGGGGAATGAGGGCGATATGTCGTACGTGGAAATGCCGGGCGCGAAGGTGCCCATCCGTATGTGGACCGACCCGGCGTCGGTCGAGGAGGGCGCGCTGCAGCAGCTGCGCAACGTGGCCACCCTGCCGTGGATCAAGGGCCTGGCGGTCATGCCGGACGTCCACTACGGCAAGGGCGCGACGGTCGGCTCGGTCATCGCCATGCGCGGGGCCGTCTGTCCGGCGGCAGTGGGGGTCGACATCGGGTGCGGGATGTCCGCGGTCAAGACGTCGTTGACGGCGAACGACCTGCCGGGGGACCTGTCCCGGCTGCGCTCGAAGATCGAGCAGGCCGTGCCGGTGGGGCGGGGGATGCACGACGACCTCGTGGATCCGGGGCGGTTCCACGGTCTGGCCGCCGGCGGCTGGGACGACTTCTGGAGCCGGTTCGACGGCGTCGCGGAGACGGTGAGGTTCCGCCGCGAACGGGCGGGCCGGCAGATGGGGACGCTGGGCGCGGGCAATCACTTCGTTGAACTTTGTACGAGTGAGGACGGGTCGGTCTGGCTCATGCTGCACTCCGGTTCCCGCAACATCGGCAAGGAACTGGCGGACCATCACATCGGCGTGGCCCAGCGGCTCCCGCACAACCAGGGCCTGGTCGACCGCGACCTCGCGGTCTTCATCTCGGACACCCCGCAGATGGCGGCCTACCGCAACGACCTCTACTGGGCGCAGGAGTACGCGAAGTACAACCGCACGATCATGATGGCGCTCCTGAAGGACGTGGTCCGCAAGGAGTTCAAGAAGGCGAAGCCGACCTTCGAGCAGGAGATCTCCTGCCACCACAACTACGTGGCGGAGGAACGGTACGAGGGCATGGACCTGCTGGTCACGCGCAAGGGCGCGATCAGGGCGGGTTCGGGCGAGTACGGGATCATCCCGGGCTCGATGGGCACGGGCTCGTACATCGTGAAGGGCCTGGGCAACGAGAAGGCCTTCAACTCGGCCTCGCACGGGGCGGGTCGGCGGATGAGCCGGACCGCGGCCAAGCGCCGCTTCTCGACGAAGGACCTGGCAGAGCAGACGCGGGGCGTGGAGTGCCGCAAGGACTCCGGCGTGGTGGACGAGATTCCGGGCGCCTACAAGCCGATCGAGCAGGTCATCGACCAGCAGCGGGATCTCGTGCAGGTCGTGGCGAAGCTGAAGCAGTTCATCTGCGTGAAGGGCTGAGCGGACGAGGCTCCCGTGAGCGGGCGCCTCGTCCGTCGGTTCACGTGAGCCGTTTCTCCAGCAGGGTCACCGCGTACGGGCTGCCCGAGCCGCCGTCCTTCGCGCGCTGTTCGCCGACGACCGTGTAGCCGGCCGACTCGTAGTAGGCGCGCAGGCGGGGGTTGGCGGAGAGGCAGTCGAGGCGGGCGTAGGGGCGCCCGGCGGCGGCGATGCGGGACTCGGCGTGGGCCAGCAGCCCGCGGCCCGCGCCGGGCGGGGCGGTGTGGGGGGCCGTCATCAGGCGGTGGACGTAGCCCGCCTCGGGCGGACGGGGGCCCCAGGCCGCCGGGTCGTCCCACCAGAGTTCGTACGCGCCGGTGAGGGCGGCGCCGGTGTGCGCCAGCCAGACCTCGCCCTCGCGCATGCGGTCGAGGAAGTGGGCCTCGGTCTTCTCGCCCGGCCGCCACTGCCGGATGCCGCGGGCGAGTTGCCACAGGGCGGCCGTGTCGCGCAGGCGGACCAGGGCGGCGGCGTCCTGCGGCCGCGCCCTGCGGTAGGACGGCTCCGGCCAGCCGGCGGGGAGCGGTTCGAGGAGGCGGGAGCGCAGGGCCGTGGACAGTTCGGCCGCGTTCAGACCGAGGGCGCGCGTCACGTACGCCTCCACCGAGCCGTGGCGCTCGCGCAGGGCCGCCAGGAACAGGCGCATCGCCGCCCCAGGGGCGCGGCCGAAGGTCGGCCAGGCCGGGGAGCGGCCCCCGTTGCGGCTGCGCCAGCCGGCGAGCAGACCGGGTGCGGCCAGTTCCGTGAGGGTGAAGTCCTCGACGACCACCTCGTCGGGGACGCCGAGGAGGCTGAGGATCAGGGCGGCGAGCTGGCCGGTGCGGTCCTTGCCGGAGGCGCAGTGGAAGACCAGGGGCTCCTCCGCCGCGGCCACCAGGCGCAGTGCCGTCGCGATCTCCTCGGCGCCGTCCTCGGCGACCTCCAGGTAGCGGGCGCAGAGGTACGGGCCGGGGTCGGCGTCCGGGGTCGGCGCCGGCCGGTCGTAGGAGCGGTGTTCGATGCTGACGTTCCGGTAGGCGAAGGAGCCGTGCCCGGGGACGCGGCCCTGTGCCTCGATCTCCCGGGGGCGCCGCAGGTCGATCACCGTGCGCACGCCCAGGGCGAGGAAGCGGTCCCAGTCCGCGGTGCCGGGGGCGAGTCCGCCGAGGGAGTCCGCGCGGAACAGACGGCCGGGGCGGACGCGGTGGCCGGTGCCGGCGGGGTATCCGCCCAGGTCGCGAAAGTTGTGCAGGGTCTCGAACGGTATGTGTCGGTCCACGGACCAGACCTTACGGCGGAGCGGGAACCGGAACGGCGCTCGGCGGTGTCTTCAGGTGCACCTTCGAGCTTGCTCGAACAGGGATGCGACCCGTGGACCCGCGAAGGCGCGGGGTCGACGGGTCGCAGGTCACGGGGACACGGGAAGACGGGGGTGCCGCAATGGAACGCAGGCGGATGCGTGCGGGAGTCTGGGCCGCGGGGCTGGCGCTGCTGGCCGTCGGGTCGCTGGCCGGCTGTTCCCAGGAGTACGAGGACAAGCGGGGCATGGGGGACGCCCCGGTGCAGGGCAAGGCGGGGGACGACACGCCCGCCGAGGTGTTCAACATGCCCGACGGTTTCGGGAACCTGGCCACGAAGTGCGTGGGCCACGGGTACCGGGCGTATGTGACGACCAACGCGACCGGTCCGTCCAACGTGCAGATCGTGCAGGACAAGACGTGCGGCGGCTGACGGCGGCCGTCGTGGCGTGCGCTCTGGCGCTGCTGCTCGGCGGGTGCTCGCAGGAGTACTACGACGAGCGGGGCAAGGCCGACGCCCCGGTGGCCGGGCGGACCGGGGAGGACACGCCCGCCGAGGTGTTCAACATGCCCGACGGTTTCGGGAACCTGGCGACGAAGTGCGTCGGCAAGGGCCGCCGCGGTTATGCCACCACGAAGTTCGTGCAGGCCGAGGACGAGGACGACGTCGTCGTCATCCCCGCCAACGCGGTGATCGTCGACGATCCGGACTGCCCCGGTCCCTGACCGCGCGCGGCGGCGGCCCCTGCGCGCGCGGGGGCCGCCGCGGCCGGCTCACGGCTCCCGGTGGACCTTGGTGTTCGACGCCTGGGCGCGGGGGCGCAGGACGAGGAGGTCGACGTTGACGTGGCTGGGACGGGTCACCGCCCAGGCGATCGTCTCGGCGACGTCGGAGGCGGTGAGGGGTTCGGCGACGCCCTCGTAGACCTTGGCCGCCCTGTCCTGGTCGCCGCCGAAGCGGGTGAGGGCGAACTCGTCGGTCTTCACCATGCCGGGGGCGATTTCGATGACCCGGACCGGCCGGCCGACTATCTCCAGGCGGAGGGTCTCGGCGAGGACGTGCGCGCCGTGCTTGGCGGCGACATAGCCCGCGCCGCCCTCGTAGGTGCCGAGACCGGCGGTGGAGGACACCACGACCACGGTGCCGTCGCCGCTCGCCTCGAGCCGGGGCAGGAGCGCCTGGGTGACGTTCAGGGTGCCGAGGACGTTCGTCTCGTACATGGCGCGCCAGTCGGCGGGGTCGCCGGTGGCGACGGGGTCGGCGCCGAGCGCGCCGCCGGCGTTGTTGACGAGCACGCCGATCGTCCGGAAGGCGGTGGCGAACTCGTCGACGGCGGCGCGGTCGGTGACGTCCAGCTGGTAGGCCGTGGCGGAGCCGCCCGAGCGGGTGATCTCCTCGGCGAGCGCCTCGATGCGGTCCTTGCGGCGGGCGGTCAGGACCACGCGGTAGCCGGCCGCGGCGAGTTCCCGGGCGGTCGCGGCGCCGATCCCGCTGCTCGCACCGGTGACGACGGCGATGCGGGAGGCGGTGGGCGGTACGGCGGCGGCCATGGACTGCTCCTCGGGCGGGGTGCGGGGCGGGGTACGGCTGGGCTACGGCCAGGATAGGCGGGCGTGATGTGCGGCCGGCCGGGGGTCCGCGGCGGGCCGTCGTCACCTGTTGGAGGGCGTCTGCCGGGCGCCGGGCGTGGCATGCATGCCCTGCGTACGGGCCGGGCGGTTTCCGGTCGAGGAGTGGCGGCATGCGCGGGTTGCGGGCTCTGACGGTGTGGGGTGCGGCGCGGCGCTGACGGGGGGGCGCGGCGCCGGCGGGGGAGCCGGAGGCGGCAGAGGGGAAGGGGGCGGCGAGGGAGGCCGCCGGGCCGGGGGGGGTGCCTCTATGTCTTTCGTCAAGCGGTGCGGGGGCTTCTCGGCTGGT
>NZ_JBEPBI010000069.1:0-37742 GCF_040299045.1 Streptomyces sp. NPDC001027 | reverse complement strand
TCGGCCCGGGGACCCTCGGGTGGGCACGTCCACGTCCCGCCGCCGCGGTAACAAATGCGAACAGAGCCGCGGGGCCCTGCCCCGGGGCCCGGTGGGGGACGGGGGGCAGGCGCCGTCTGTGTTCCGCACGCCTTTGTACGGGACGTATCGGCGCCTTGCGGCGGGGCCGTCAGACCATCAGCGAGCGGTCCGTCGGGCGGATCGGGGCCGGCAGGTCGCTGGCGCCGGTCAGGAACCGGTCGACGCCGCGGGCGGCCGAGCGGCCCTCCGCGATCGCCCACACGATGAGCGACTGGCCGCGGCCCGCGTCGCCGGCGACGTACACGCCCGGCACGTTCGTCCGGAAGTCGGCGTCGCGCGCGACGTTGCCGCGCTCGTCGAGCTCCAGGCCGAACTGCTCCACCAGGCCGTTCTCCCGGTCGGTGCCGGTGAAGCCCATCGCGAGGGTGACCAGCTGGGCGGGGATCTTGCGCTCCGTGCCCGGCTTCGGGGTCAGCCTGCCCTCGACGAACTCGACCTCGGTCAGGTGCAGCCACTGGACGTTGCCGTCCTCGTCGCCCTCGAAGTGGGTGGTGGAGACCGAGTAGACCCGCTCGCCGCCCTCCTCGTGCGCGGAGGTGACCTTGTAGAGCATCGGGAAGGTCGGCCACGGCTGGCCCGGGTTCCGCTCCTCGCCCGGGCGGGGCATGATCTCCAGCTGGGTGACGGAGGCCGCGCCCTGGCGGTGGGCGGTGCCCACGCAGTCGGCGCCGGTGTCGCCGCCGCCGATGACCACGACGTGCTTGCCCTCGGCCGTGATCGGGGGCGCCACGAAGTCGCCCTCCTGGACCTTGTTGGCCAGCGGCAGGTACTCCATCGCCTGGTGGACGCCCTTGAGCTCACGGCCGGGGACCGGCAGATCGCGGGCGGTGGTGGCGCCGGCGGCGATCACGACGGCGTCGTAACGCTTCTTGAGGTCGGTCGCCTTGAGGTCGCGGCCGATCTCGATGCCGGTGCGGAAGCGGGTGCCCTCCGCGCGCATCTGCTCGATGCGGCGGTTGATGTGCCGCTTCTCCATCTTGAACTCGGGGATGCCGTACCGCAGGAGGCCGCCGATGCGGTCCGCGCGCTCGTAGACGGCGACGGTGTGGCCGGCCCGCGTCAGCTGCTGGGCGGCGGCCAGGCCCGCCGGGCCCGAGCCGATGACCGCGACCGTCTTGCCGGACAGCCGCTCGGGCGCCTGCGGGGCGACGTCACCGGTCTCCCACGCCTTGTCGATGATCGAGACCTCGACGTTCTTGATGGTGACGGCCGGCTGGTTGATGCCGAGCACGCACGCCGACTCGCAGGGAGCCGGGCACAGCCGCCCGGTGAACTCCGGGAAGTTGTTCGTCGCGTGCAGCCGCTCCTGCGCCGCCGACCAGTCCTCGCGGTAGGCGAAGTCGTTCCACTCGGGGATCAGGTTCCCCAGCGGACAGCCGTTGTGGCAGAACGGGATGCCGCAGTCCATGCACCGGCTGGCCTGCTTGCCGATGATCGGCAGCAGCGAACCGGGGACGTAGACCTCGTTCCAGTCCTTCAGCCGCACGTCGACGGGGCGGGACTTGGCGACCTCACGGCCGTGGTTCAGGAAGCCCTTCGGGTCAGCCATGGGTCGCCGCCTCCATCATCTTCTCGGTGATCTCGGACTCGGAGAGTCCCGCCTGCTCGGCGGCGTCCTTGGCGGCGAGCACTGCCTTGTACGTGCTGGGGATGATCTTGCTGAAGCGCTCCACGGCCGCGTCCCAGTCGGAGAGCAGCTTCTCGGCGACCGTCGAGCCGGTCTCCTCGGCGTGGCGGCGCACCACGTCGTGCAGCCACTGCCGGTCGGTGTCGTCGAGCGCCTCGACGGCGTCCAGGTTGCCGACGTTGACGTGGTCGCGGTTCAGGTCGATCACGTAGGCGACGCCGCCGGACATGCCGGCCGCGAAGTTGCGGCCCGTCTCGCCGAGGACCACCGCGTGACCGCCGGTCATGTACTCGCAGCCGTGGTCGCCCACGCCCTCGGAGACCACCAGCGCGCCGGAGTTGCGCACGCAGAACCGCTCACCGGTGCGGCCGCGCAGGAACAGCTCGCCGCCGGTCGCGCCGTAGGCGATGGTGTTGCCCGCGATGGTCGAGTACTCGGCGAGGTGGTCGGCGCCCCGGTCCGGGCGGACGACGACGCGGCCGCCGGAGAGGCCCTTGCCGACGTAGTCGTTGGCGTCGCCTTCCAGGCGCAGCGTGACGCCGCGCGGGAGGAAGGCGCCGAAGGACTGGCCCGCGGAGCCGGTGAAGGTGATGTCGACGGTGTCGTCGGGCAGGCCCGCGCCGCCGAACCTCTTCGTCACCTCGTGGCCGAGCATGGTGCCGACCGTGCGGTTGATGTTGCGGATGGAGACCTGGGCGCGCACCGGCTGGGCGTCGTTCGCCGAGTCCGCGGCCAAGGCGTCGGCGGCGAGCTTGATGAGCTCGTTGTCGAGCGCCTTCTCCAGGCCGTGGTCCTGCGCGACGACCTGGTGCAGGGCCGCGCCCTCGGGCAGGGCCGGCACGTGGAAGAGCGGGGCGAGGTTGAGGCCCTGTGCCTTCCAGTGGTCGACGGCGCGCTCGACGTCGAGGACCTCGGCGTGGCCGACGGCCTCCTCGATCGAGCGGAAGCCCAGCTCGGCGAGCAGCTCGCGGACCTCTTCGGCGATGAACCTGAAGAAGTTCACGACGTACTCGGCCTTGCCGGCGAACCGGTCGCGCAGCACCGGGTTCTGGGTGGCGATGCCGACGGGGCAGGTGTCCAGGTGGCAGACGCGCATCATGACGCAGCCGGAGACGACGAGCGGGGCGGTCGCGAAACCGAACTCCTCGGCGCCGAGCAGCGCGGCGATGACGACGTCGCGGCCGGTCTTGAGCTGGCCGTCCGTCTGGACCACGATCCGGTCGCGCAGGCCGTTGAGCAGCAGGGTCTGCTGGGTCTCGGCGAGGCCGAGCTCCCAGGGTCCGCCCGCGTGCTTGAGCGAGGTCAGCGGGGAGGCGCCGGTGCCGCCGTCGTGGCCGGAGATGAGCACCACGTCCGCGTGCGCCTTGGACACACCGGCCGCGACCGTGCCGACGCCGACCTCGGAGACCAGCTTCACGTGGATCCGCGCCTGCGGGTTCGCGTTCTTCAGGTCGTGGATCAGCTGGGCCAGGTCTTCGATGGAGTAGATGTCGTGGTGCGGCGGCGGGGAGATCAGGCCGACGCCCGGGGTGGAGTGCCGGGTCTTGGCGACCCACGGGTAGACCTTGTGGCCGGGCAGCTGGCCGCCCTCGCCGGGCTTGGCGCCCTGGGCCATCTTGATCTGGATGTCGTCCGCGTTGACCAGGTACTCGGAGGTGACGCCGAAGCGGCCGGAGGCGACCTGCTTGATGCTGGAGCGACGCGCCGGGTCGTACAGGCGCTCCGGGTCCTCGCCGCCCTCACCGGTGTTGGACTTGCCGCCCAGCTGGTTCATGGCGATGGCGAGGGTCTCGTGCGCCTCCTGCGAGATGGAGCCGTACGACATGGCGCCGGTGGAGAAGCGCTTGACGATCTCGGAGACGGGCTCGACCTCGTCGACGGAGACGGGGGGCCGGTTCGACGTGAGGCCGAAGAGCCCGCGCAGGGTCATCAGCCGCTCGGACTGCTCGTTCACCCGGCTCGTGTACTGCTTGAAGATGTCGTAGCGGGCCGAGCGCGTCGAGTGCTGGAGGCGGAAGACCGTCTCCGGGTCGAACAGGTGCGGCTCGCCCTCGCGGCGCCACTGGTACTCGCCGCCTATGTCCAGGGCGCGGTGCGCGGGCGCGATGCCGGAGGCGGGGTAGGCCTTGGCGTGGCGGGCGGCGACCTCCTGGGCGACGACGTCGATGCCGATGCCGCCGATCTTGGTGGCGGTGCCGCTGAAGTACTTCTCGACGAAGGCGTCGTCGAGGCCGACCGCTTCGAAGACCTGGGCGCCGCGGTAGGAGGCGACGGTCGAGATGCCCATCTTGGACATGACCTTCAGGACGCCCTTGCCGAGCGCGTAGATCAGGTTGCGGATGGCCTGCTCGGGCTCCATGCCGTTCAGGAAGGTGCCCGCGCGCAGCAGGTCCTCCACCGACTCCATGGCCAGGTACGGGTTGACGGCGGCGGCGCCGAACCCGATCAGCAGGGCGACGTGGTGGACCTCGCGGACGTCTCCGGCCTCGACCAGCAGGCCCACCTGGGTGCGCTGCTTGGTGCGGATGAGGTGGTGGTGGACGGCCGCGGTGAGCAGCAGCGACGGGATCGGCGCGTGCTCGGCGTCGGAGTGGCGGTCCGACAGGACGATGAGCCGGGCGCCGTTGTCGATGGCGGCGTCGGCCTCGGCGCAGATCTCGTCGATCCGGGCGGCCAGCGCGTCTCCGCCGCCGTGCACCCGGTACAGGCCGGAGAGGGTCGCGGCCTTGAAGCCGGGCATGTCGCCGTCGGCGTTGATGTGGATGAGCTTGGCCAGCTCGTCGTTGTCGATCACCGGGAAGGGCAGGGTGACGGTACGACAGGACGCGGCAGTCGGCTCCAGCAGGTTGCCCTCGGGGCCGAGGGACGAGCGCAGCGAGGTGACGAGCTCTTCGCGGATGGCGTCCAGCGGCGGGTTGGTGACCTGGGCGAACAGCTGCGTGAAGTAGTCGAAGAGCAGCCGCGGGCGGGAGGAGAGCGCGGCGATCGGCGAGTCGGTGCCCATGGAGCCGATCGGCTCGGCGGCGGCCTTGGCCATCGGCGCGAGGAGCACGCGCAGCTCTTCCTCGGTGTAGCCGAAGGTCTGCTGGCGGCGGGTGACCGAGGCGTGGGTGTGCACGATGTGCTCGCGCTCGGGGAGGTCGCCCAGCTCGATCTCGCCGGCCTCGAGCCACTCCGCGTACGGGTTCTCGGCGGCGAGCTGGGCCTTGATCTCGTCGTCCTCGATGATGCGGTGCTCGGCGGTGTCGACGAGGAACATGCGGCCGGGCTGCAGGCGGCCCTTGCGGACGACCTTGGCGGGGTCGATGTCGAGGACGCCGACCTCGGAGCCGAGGACGACGAGGCCGTCGTCGGTGACCCAGTAGCGGCCGGGACGCAGGCCGTTGCGGTCGAGGACCGCGCCGACCTGGACGCCGTCGGTGAAGGTGACGCAGGCCGGGCCGTCCCAGGGCTCCATCATCGTGGAGTGGAACTGGTAGAAGGCGCGCCGGGCCGGGTCCATGGAGTCGTGGTTCTCCCACGCCTCCGGGATCATCATGAGCACGGAGTGCGGCAGCGAGCGTCCGCCGAGGTGGAGCAGCTCGAGCACCTCGTCGAAGGAGGCCGAGTCGGAGGCGTCCGGCGTGCACACCGGGAAGATCCGCTCGATGGCCTTCTCGTCCTGGCCGAACAGGTCCGAGACGAGCTGGGACTCGCGGGCGCGCATCCAGTTGCGGTTGCCCTTGACGGTGTTGATCTCACCGTTGTGCGCGACGAAGCGGTAGGGGTGCGCGAGCGGCCACGACGGGAAGGTGTTCGTGGAGAAGCGCGAGTGGACGAGCGACACGGCCGAGGCGAAGCGGCGGTCGGACAGGTCCGGGAAGAAGGGCTCGAGCTGGCCGGTGGTCAGCATGCCCTTGTAGACGATCGTGCGTGCGGAGAGCGAGGGGAAGTAGACGCCGGCCTCGCGCTCGGCGCGCTTGCGCAGCACGAACGCCTTGCGGTCGAGGTCGATGCCCTGGCTCGTGCCGTCGCTCACGAAGACCTGGCGGAAGGCCGGCATCGTGGAGCGGGCGGTGGCGCCGAGGAGTTCGGGGGCGACCGGGACCTCGCGCCAGCCGAGGACGGTGAGGCCCTCCGCGGCGGCGATCGTCTCGATCTCCGAGACGGCGTCCTCGGCGCCGGCCTCGGGGAGGAAGGCGATGCCGACGGCGTAGTGGCCGGCCTCGGGGAGGTCGAATCCGGCGACCTCGCGGAAGAAGGCGTCCGGGACCTGAGTCAGGATGCCCGCGCCGTCGCCGGAGTCCGGCTCGGAGCCGGTGGCGCCGCGGTGCTCGAGGTTGCGCAGAACGGTCAGCGCCTGCTCGACCAGCGCGTGGCTCGCCTCGCCGGTGAGGGTGGCCACGAAGCCGACGCCACAGGCGTCGTGCTCGTTGCGGGGGTCGTACATACCCTGCGCAGCAGGGCGAGCATCCATGAAGGACCAGTTCTGGCCATTCGCGGAATGCTGGGACGGCTGGCGCGGCGTACGCATCGGCTCTCCCGTCGTCGTCTCAGGTGGCATATCTGCTGGCGAAGGGACGACGTTGGCCCTCTGCGGAACGCAAAATTTCGTGCAGGTTACATGATGGAGCGGTTCTCGGGAACCGGATACTCCGTTCCAGCATGCGGACGCCACGGTGCGCGGCGGGGGTTCCTCGCACGTGGCTGAAAGATATGGGGGCCGGACGGGACGGGATCGGTCGGATCGCTGCCCGGCGGACCGGAAGGGCGGAGGGAGCGGCGTCACCCACCCCGCGAGTGCGCCGCAGGCGTCATTGCCCACAGCGCTTACGGCTCATGCCCGCTGGTTAAGCAGTCGAAACCAGCCGGTAACGACTACCTATGCGGCCCAACGCATAGATAGCAGCCGATCTATCCTACGGCCGTTCCGAAGAAGCTGCCCAGGGCGTACGTCACACCGGCCGCCGCGCCGCCGAGGGCGAGCTGCCGCAGCCCGCTGAACCACCAGGACCGCGCCGTCACCCGGGCCACCACCGCACCGCAGCCGAACAGGCCGAGCAGGGCGAGCAGCACGGCCGGCCACAGCGAGGCGGCGCCGAGCAGATACGGCAGGACGGGCAGCAGCGCGCCCAGCGCGAAGGACCCGAAGCTGGATACCGCGGCGACCAGCGGCGAGGGCAGATCCGACGGGTCGATGCCCAGTTCCTCGCGGGCGTGTATCTCCAGGGCCTGCTCGGGGTCGCGCGACAGCTGCTGGGCGACCTGCCGGGCCAGCGCGGGTTCGACGCCCCGGGACTCGTACAGCGCGGCGAGCTCGGCCTCCTCGCCCTGGGGGTGCTTGCGCAGCTCCCGTCGCTCGACGGCCAGCTCGGCCTCGACGAGTTCGCGCTGCGAGGCGACGGAGGTGTACTCGCCGGCGGCCATGGAGAAGGCGCCGGCGGCCAGTCCCGCGAGGCCGGTGACGACGAGGGTCTGCTGGCCCACGGAACCGCCGGCGACGCCGGTCATCAGGGCGAGGTTGGAGACCAGGCCGTCCATCGCGCCGAAGACGGCGGGGCGCAGCCAGCCGCCGTTGACGTCACGGTGGGTGTGGTTGTCGCGGTGCGCCTCGTGCAGCGGCGCCTCGGTCTCGATGATGGCCACGAAGATCCCCCAGTAAGCTGAGCCAAAGCTAAGTTTAGACTGATTCTAAGTTCTTACCACGCGAACATACGCCTCCCCATTCCGCTTCGCCAGCAAGGAAAGGCTCGGCTAACCTGCGCTTTTACCTTCGAGCGCTCATTCGATCGGCTACCCGCACAGGTGTCGACCGGGTGACTTGAAGGGCGTCGAGGCTCGGGTCAACCGCCGATGGTGGGACACATCCGCAGACGGTTCCGCGCCCGGAGCGGAGCCACGGTGTGGAGGCCGCCCATGGCGACGATCCGTGAACGAGCCCGCGGCGCCCTGCTCGGCCTGGCCGTCGGAGACGCCCTGGGCGCCCCCGCCGAGAACATGAAGCCCTCCGAGATCCGCGCCCGCTGGGGCCGCATCACCGGCTACGTCGCCGACCGACCTGCCGGCACGGACGACACCGAGTACGCGATCTTCTCCGGCCTGCTGCTCGCCCGGCACGGCTCCGCGCTCACACCGGCCCACGTCGAGTCGGCCTGGCACCAGTGGATCGCCGACCGGGACGAAGGGCCCTTCCGCGGCGCGGGATTCAGCGAGCGCGGCACCCTGGAGAACCTCCGCCGCGGCCTCGCGGCGCCCATCTCGGCGCAGCACCGGCACGCCTGGAGCGACGGCCTGGCGATGCGCGCGGCCCCCTTCGGCGTCTTCGCCGCGGGCCGCCCCGCGGAAGCGGCCCGGCTGGTCGCGATCGACGGCGCGGTGAGCCACGACGGCGAGGGCATCTACGGCGGGCAGGCGGTCGCGGCCGGCGTGGCAGCGGCGATGGCCGGGGCGCCGCCGATCGCGGTCGTCGCCTCCGCGCTCGCGGTGGTCCCCGAGGACTCCTGGACGGCTCGTTCGCTGCGCCGGGCGGCAGCCGTCGCCCACCGGGGCGAACGGGCCGTGCGCTCGGCCGTCGTCGTCGGCGGCTACCCCTGGACCGATCTGGCGCCGGAGGCCGTCGCTCTCGCGTTCGGCGCCTACGCGGCCGCCGACGGCGACTTCCGCGAGGCGGTTCTCACGGCGGTGAACATGGGCCGCGACGCGGACACCACGGCAGCCGTGGCGGGCGCCCTGGCCGGGGCTGCCCGGGGGGTCTCGGCGATCCCGCCGGACTGGGCGGCGGCCATCGGCCCGGCACGGGGCACCTGCCTGCCCTCGATGGCGGGCCATCACGTCCTGGACGTGGCCGAGCTGCTGGTGCCGGGCGAGGGCGGCAAGTGGGGCGAGGGCGTGGTGGCGGCGGACCTCGTCCCGATCCTGACGAGCCCGGGACGGCTTCCCCACCCCGACCCGACGGCCTTCACCCTGACGACGACGGCGCTGGCGACCACAGCCACGGCAGCGACGGCAGCGACGGCAGCGACGGCAGCGAACGACAGCCACGACATCCCGGAGGCCTGTTCATGACACCGCCCGCACCCTGGGACGAGACGACGACGGCCGCGGCGGTCACGGCGGCGCCCTGCGCGCCCGCGTCCGCCGACTGCGAGGGCGAGGGGGCGCTGGCGGGCGCCCCGCGGCGCCCGTCCGCACCCGGCGGCACGAGCGGCGCCGGCGCCGGCACGGCAGAGCGCGACCGCACCGGCACGGCACGCCGGACCGGCAGGCCCGCAGAGGAAGCCGCGGCCGGAGGGCTCGCCCCGCGGCGCGCACGACGCATCGAAGGCCTGCTGCTGGGCCTGGCCGCGGGCGACGCCGCCGGGTGGCCCGCCGCCCGCCATCGCGCCGCCCGAATGCCGGACTGGACCCGCCGTCTGACCCGGGAGCTCGACACCTTCGCCGAACACAACGCGACGACCACCCTGCCCGTCCCCATCGCCCTGAACCAGCCCCCCGAGCCCCTCCGGCTCGGCCCCTCCGACGACGCCGAGTGGGCGGCGTTCGCCGCCGAGGCGGTGCTGCGGGCCGGCGACGACAGCGCCCTGGGCGACCTCTGCCGGGACCGCCGGATGCGTGCCGCCATCGACCTCACCTGGAACGCCGTCGCCAGCGAGGTCGCGGCGGCCGCCGACCGCGCGCCGGAGGTCGAGTCCGCCGTCCTGCCCCTGCGGGCCCGCATCTCCGTGCGCGCCGGGCTGGGCAATCTCGCCGCCGGGCTGCGGCCCCCTGCCACCGGCCACGACAACCCGCACTACTTCGACGACGCGGCCTGCGTACGCGCCTGCGTGCTCGCCGTGGCACACGCCGGCGATCCCGGGGCCGCCGCCGGGCTCGCCGAGTTCGACGCCCGCTACACCCAGGACGGCGACGGCGTGCACGGCGCCCGGGCGATGGCCGCCGCGCTCGCCCTGGCCCTGGCCGGAGCGGACGTCGAGGCCTGCGCGACGGCGGCTCTCGGCGAGCTCCCCGCGCACACGGAGATCGGCCGCAACGCCCGGCACGCGCTGGACCTGGCCCGCGCCGCGCCGAGCGCGTTCGCGCTCATCCCGCTGCTGGAGCACCAGATCGTCGACCACGTCTACAGCTACGGCATCGCCGCCGCGGAGACCGTGCCGGTGGCGCTGGCCCTGGCGACGGCGTCCGGCGGCCGCATCGGCGAGGCGGTGCCGGCCGCGGCCTGCCTCTCCCGGGTCGCGGACTCGGCCCCCGCCCTGGCGGGCGCGCTCACCGGGGCGCTCGGCGGCGCCGCCGCGATCCCCGGGGCGTGGCGCGACAGCTGCCGTGTCCTGTCCGGCTGCGCGCTCCCCCGGCTCACCGGCACCGACCTGGTGGAACTCGCCGGGCTCCTGGAAGCCGCACAACCGGCCCCACCAGGAGGATGATTCCGGGCATGACGTCCAAAGCAGAAGAAAGCAACGAGGCAACCCTGGAGGAGCGCATCACCGGCGCCCTGGTCGGCGCGGCCGTGGGCGACGCCCTCGGCGGACCCGTCGAGGGCTACACCCCGGAACAGATCCTCGAACGCCACGGCGGCCGCGTGCACGGCCTCGTCGGGCCCTGGAACGGCGACGACTGGCGCACCGCCCGCCCCATCGCCCCGTACCACAAGGGCGACGGCCACGTCACCGACGACACCCTGATGACCCATGCGCTGATCAGGGTGTACGCCACGGTCCGCGATCACCTCGACGCCTACGCGGTCGCCGAGCACCTCGTCCCGGACCTGATGACGACGCCCCGCTGGATCCCGGAACTGGAGGCCGAGGCACTCCCCCTGCACCGGATCTTCCTGGCGGAGAAATGGCTGGTCGCCCGGCTCCACTACGGCCACGTGGACCCGCGGGAGGCCGGCGTGGGCAACATCGTCAACTGCGGGGCGGCGATGTACATGGCCCCGGTGGGCCTGGTGAACGCGGCCGACCCGGCGGGAGCGTACGCCGAGGCGCTGGACGTCGCGGGCGCCCACCAGTCGTCCTACGGCCGGGAGGCGGCGGGCGTCTTCGCCGCGGCGGTGGCGGCCGCGTGCACGCCGGGCGCGACCGCGGACTCGGTGGTGACGGCCTGCCTGGCGCTGGCCAAGGACGGCACGCGCACGGCGATCGAGAAGGTCTGCGAGGAGGCGGTCCGGCACGGCGACGTCGAGTCCGCGCTCATCCCGCTCAGGGAGGCGGTGGCGCCCTACGACACGGTGGGCCCCGACTACCGGCGGCCCTCGCTCGGCGCCCGCCGCCCCTCCCGGCTGCACGCGATCGAGGAGCTCCCGGTCGCCCTGGGCATGGTGCTGGCGGCGGGCGGCGACTACCGCCGGGCGGTCCTGGGCTCCGTGAACTACGGCCGCGACTGCGACTCGATCGCCACGATGGCCGGAGCGGTGGCCGGCGCCCTCGGCTCACCGGTCCCCGAGGAGTGGGCGAAGCAGGTCGCCGAGGCCAGCCGCCTGGACCTGTGGCAGCCGGCCGCGACGCTCACCGGGGTGGCCCGCGAGGTCTTCCGCCGCGACGTCGTGCGCCGCCGCGACCACGAGCGGGCCTTCCACGCCCTCGCAGACGCCCCCGGAGGCTCCGGATGCTCCGACTGACCTGGGTCCAGCCGGAGGACCTGCTCGGCCACGAACTGCGCCAGGCGGCCGAGGACGGCCGGGAGCCGTGGGCGGTCGCGGCCCGCTGGCGAGCGGCCGGAGGCCACGAGGCGCCGCCCCGCGCGGGCGCCTCCGGGCAACGGGCCTCCGGCTATCTCCGGCTCCTCGCGGACGACCTGCTGGACGAACTGGCGGACCTGCCCAGCAGACTGGCCGAGGACGAGCCGACCGAGCTGGACAGGATCAGAACGCTCTGCCCCCGGTGGCCCGGCCGGCCGGGCGGCACGCGCCCCCCGGCGCCCTCGCGGGCCCGCCTCGAAGCGGCGTGGCTGGGCCGGGCCGCCGGCTGCCTCCTGGGCAAACCGGTGGAGAAACTCCCCCTGGACGCCGTCCGCCGACTCGCCCGGGCCGCCGGCAACTGGCCCCTGAACGGCTACTTCACCGCCCGGGGGGTCCCCGGCCCCCTGCTCGAGGAGCACCCCTGGAACCGCCGCTCGGCGCCCACCTCCCTGGCCGAGAACATCGACGGCATGCCCGAGGACGACGACCTCAACTACCCCCTGCTCAACCTCCTGCTGCTGCAGCGTCACGGCCGGGGCTTCACCACCGCCGACGTGGCCCGGCTCTGGCTCGACGAACTCCCCGCGGGCCGCACCTTCACCGCCGAGCGCATCGCCTACCGCAACCTCCTCTGCGGCATCGAACCCCCGCACACCGCCCGCCGCCGCAACCCCTTCCGGGAGTGGATCGGCGCCCTGATCCGCGCCGACGTGCACGGCTGGACCAACCCCGGCGACCCGGCCGCCGCGGCCGAGCAGGCGCACCGCGACGCCGTCCTCACCCACACCGCGAACGGCGTCTACGCGGCGATGTTCACGGCGGCCGTCGTCGCCGCGGCCGCGCCCGGCGGCCTCGACGTGCACGCCTGTCTGCGCACCGGCCTGACGGTCGTCCCGCCCCGCTCCCGGCTCGCCGTCGCCGTCGCCCACGCCATCCGGCTCGCCGCGGAGCACGCCGACTTCGACGCCGTCGTCGACGAGCTCCACGTCGCCCACCGGACGGCCCACTGGGTGCACGCCGTCCCCAACACGGCCCTGATCGCCGCCGCCCTCACCCACGCGGACGGCGACTTCGCCGGATCCATCTGCCGTGCCGTGTCCGGAGGTTGGGACACCGACTCCAACGGCGCGACCGCGGGCGGCGTCGCCGCGCTGCTCACCGGCGGCCCGGCCGCCCTCCCCGACCGCTGGACGGCCCCCCTCAAGAACCGGCTGGCCACCTCCGTCGCCGACTTCGACGGCGTCGGCTTCGACGCCCTCGCCCACCTCACCCGGTCCCTCATCCCTCGGGAGGCATCCCGCCCATGACCGACATCGTCGTGCTCGGCAGCACGAACATGGACCTCGTCGCCTATGTCGAGAAGCCCCCGCAGCGCGGGGAGACCGTGACGGGACGGGAGTTCCGCACGATCCCCGGCGGCAAGGGCGCCAACCAGGCGACCGCCGCCGCCCACGCCGGCGGCGCCGTCTCGATGATCGGGGCGGTCGGCAACGACTCGTTCGGCGCCCGGCTGCGCTCCACGCTCGAGCACGCGGGCGTCAACACCGACCACCTGCGCACCGTCGAGGCCCCCTCCGGAACCGCGCACATCGTGGTGGACGACGACGGCGGCAACGCGATCGTCGTGGTGCCCGGCGCCAACGGCACCGTCGACCACCTCGCCCCCGGCGACGAAGGCCTCATCGCCTCCGCGGACGCGCTGCTCCTGCAACTCGAAGTGCCCCTGGCCGCGGTCGTCGCCGGTGCACGGGCGGCCCGGGCGCACGGCGTGCGCACGATCCTCACCCCCGCCCCCGTCCGGCCGCTGCCGCAGGAACTCCTGGCCGCCACCGACCTGTTGGCGCCCAACGAGCACGAGGCGACCGCACTCACCGGCCGCACCGACCCGCGCGAGGCGGCCGCCGTCCTGCTGGACAGCGTCCCCGAGGTCGTCATCACCCTCGGCGCGGCCGGCGTCCTCTACGCGGCCCGGGGCGCCGAACCGCTCACCGTGCCCGCCCCGCGCGTCACGGCCGTGGACTCCACCGGCGCGGGCGACACCTTCGTCGGCGCCCTCGCGGTGGCGCTGGGCGAGGAGCGGCCCGTACGGGAGGCCCTGGCCTGGGCGGCGGCCGCGGCCGCGCTCTCGGTCCAGCGGCACGGCGCCACCGCGTCGATGCCGTACCGCTCCGAGATCGAGACGCAGTACGCCTCATGACCGGACCCGCCACGACCGAACCCGTCCCGGCCGAAGCCATCCCGGCCGAACCCGCCGCGACCGCCTCCCCCGCGGCCGGGCGGGCCGCTCCGCTGCACGGCGTCCGGGTCCTCGACCTGGCCACCCTGTTCGCCGGGCCGCTCGCCGCCACCCTGCTGGGCGACTTCGGCGCGGACGTCGTCAAGGTCGAGCACCCCGACCGTCCCGACCCCTCCCGGGGACACGGCCCGTCCAAGGACGGCGTGGGCCTGTGGTGGAAGATCCTCGGCCGCAACAAGCGCACGATCACCCTGAACCTGTCCACGCCCGGCGGCCGCGCCACCCTGCTGCGGCTCGCCGCGACGGCCGACGTGATCATCGAGAACTTCCGTCCCGGCACCCTGGAGAAGTGGGACCTCGGCTGGGAGGAGCTGTCGGCGGCCAACCCCCGCCTGGTCCTCGCCCGGGTCACCGCCTTCGGCCAGTTCGGCCCCTACGCGCACCGCCCAGGCTTCGGCACCCTCGCGGAGGCGATGAGCGGCTTCGCGGCGATCACCGGCGAACCGGACGCCCCGCCCACCCTCCCGCCCTTCGGTCTGGCCGACTCGATCGCCGGCCTGGCCACCGCGTACGCCGTCATGACGGCCCTCGCCGCCCGCGACCGCACCGGCGAGGGTCAGGTCGTCGACATGGCGATCATCGAGCCCATCCTCACCGTCCTCGGCCCCCAGCCCCTCTGGTACGACCAGCTGGGGTACGTCCAGGCCCGCACCGGCAACCGCTCCGCCAACAACGCCCCGCGCAACACCTACCGCACGGCCGACGGGGACTGGGTCGCCGTCTCGACGTCGGCGCAGTCGGTCGCGGAGCGGGTGATGCGGCTCGTCGGCCGCCCGGAACTGATCGACGAGCCCTGGTTCGCCACCGGCGCCGAGCGGGCCGCCCACACCGACGTCCTCGACGAGGCGGTCGGCTCCTGGATCGCCCGGCACGCCCGCGCCGACGTCCTCGCGGCCTTCGAGAAGGCGGAGGCGGCGATCGCCCCGGTCCAGGACGTCCGGGACGTGCTGGCCGATCCCCAGTACCAGGCGCTGGACACCGTCACCGCGGTGGACGACCCGGAGCTGGGCCGCATCCGCATGCAGAACGTCCTCTTCCGGCTCTCCGCGACTCCCGGCGCGATCCGCTGGGCCGGCCGCCCGCACGGCGCCGACACGGACGCCGTCCTGACCGAACTGGGCCTGACGGCGGACGAGCTGAGCACCCTGCGCGAGGCGGGCGCCCTGTGAAGAAGCCCCCGCTGACCTGGCTCTACGTCCCCGGCGACCGCCCCCAGACGGTCACCAAGGCCCTCGCCTGCGGCGCCGACGTCGTGATCGTCGACCTGGAGGACGCGGTCGCGCCGGACCGCAAGGCGTACGCCCGGGCGGCCACCGCCGAACGTCTCGCGGAGCCCCAGCCGGTGCCGGTCCACGTCCGGGTGAACTCCCTGGACACCCCCTACGCGGCGGCCGACCTGCGCACGGTGGCCGCCCTCCCCGGCGTCTGCGGTCTGCGCCTGCCGAAGGTGACGGCCCCCCACCAGATCACCCGGGTCGCCGAGAGCGTGCCCCGCAGCGACCGCGGCGCCACCCCTCTGCACGCCCTGCTGGAGACCGCCCTCGGCGTCGAACACGCCTTCGCCATCGCCCGCGCCCACCCCTCCCTGCGCGGCATCGCCCTCGGCGAGGCGGACCTGCGAGCCGATCTGGGCGTCCGCCACGACGCGGGCCTCGACTGGTCGCGCTCCCGGGTCGTCGTCGCCGCCCGGGCCGCCGGACTGGCGCCCCCGCCCCAGTCGGTGCACCCCGACATCCGCGATCTGGACGGCCTGGCCACCAGCTGCGCCCACGGCCGCACCCTCGGCTTCCTGGGGCGCGCCGCCATCCACCCCCGCCAGCTCCCGATCATCGAACAGGCCTACCTGCCGACCCAGCAGGAGCTGGAGGACGCCGAGACGATCGTGAAGGCGGCCATCACCGAACGGGGCGCCCAGGCGCTCCCCGACGGACGGTTCGTCGACGCCGCGGTGGTGGCGGCCGCGCACCGCACGCTGGCCCTGGCCGGCCGGAACTGACCGGCCGACCGGCCCGCGGCCCGGCGGCACACGACGAGGGCGCCCGGTGAACCCGGGCGCCCTCGTCGTGGTGCGCGTCGTGCGTGTCGTCGTCGTGCCGACGGCCGTCAGCTCTTCTTGCCCGCCGACTCCGCCTCGTCCTTGTCGTCGGCCTTCGCCTCGGTCTTGTCGTCCGCCTCGGCGGCGGTCCCGTCCTTGCTCCCGGCCTCGCCGTCGGCCCCGGACGCGTCCTCGGCCTTCTTCGCCCCGGCCGCGTCGCCGGCCCCGGCCTTCGCCCCGGCGGAATCCTCCGCGGCCTCGGACGAGGACGACTGCGCCCCGGACTTCTCCTCGCCGTCCGCCGAGGCGTCCCCGGCCGCGTCGCCGGAGGCCTGCGCGGCAGGTTCGACGACCGCTTCCCGGCCCGGACGCTTCTTCGCCGAGACGACCATGTACGCCACCGCGAGCAGGAAGACCACCAGCGCGGTCCAGTCGTTCAGCCGCAGGCCCAGGATGTGGTGGGCGTCGTCGACCCGCATGTACTCGATCCAGGCGCGGCCCACGCAGTACGCGGCGACGTACAGGGCGAACGCCCGCCCGTGGCCCAGCTTGAAGCGGCGGTCGGCCCAGATCACGAGAAGGGCCACGCCGACGCACCACAGCGACTCGTAGAGGAACGTCGGGTGGTAGTAGCCCGGCACCCGCCCGTCCGCCGAGGACGTGATGTGCAGGGCCCAGGGAAGGTCGGTCTCCTTGCCGTAGAGCTCCTGGTTGAACCAGTTGCCCCAGCGCCCGATCGCCTGCGCCAAGGCGATGCCGGGGGCGATGGCGTCGGCGTACGCCGGCAGCGGGATGCCCCGGCGGCGGCAGCCGATCCACGCGCCCACCGCGCCGAGCGCGATCGCGCCCCAGATGCCGAGGCCGCCCTCCCAGACCTTGAAGGCGTCCACCCAGTCCCGGCCCTCGCTGAAGTACAGCTCGTAGTCCGTGATCACGTGGTAGAGCCGGCCGCCGACCAGCCCGAAGGGCACCGCCCAGACGGAGATGTCGGCCACCGTGCCGGCCAGCCCGCCCCGGGCGACCCAGCGCCTGTTGCCGAGCCAGACCGCGACGAAGACGCCGATGATGATGCAGAACGCGTAGCCGCGCAGGGGAACGGGGCCGAGGTACAGCACCCCGTGCGACGGGCTGGGAATGTAGGCAAGTTCCATGGCAGGGTCGACGCTACCCTGCCACGCCCGGCCGACGACGGGCGGCCGGGCTACGGCTCCATAACGGGCTGGTGTGAACGGGCGCCGCCCGTCTCACCCCTGGTCGGCCTCCTCCACCGTCTTCTTCAGCTTCTGCGGCGTCATCGACCGGTCCTGGTAGATGTTCTTGCCGTTGAACAGCACGGTGGGGGTGCCGCCGAAGCGGCCGTTCTGGAAGGCCTGGTTGGACTTGGCGACCCAGCTGTTGTGCGTGCCCTGCTCCACACAGGCGCGGAACGCGGGCGTGTCGAGCCCGTCGACCTTGCCCGCGAGCTCGATCAGCCGGCTGTTCTCGGCGTACTCGTCCTTCGTCTCTTCCGGCTGGTTCTCGTAGAGCACGTCGTGGTAGGCGGGGAACTTGCCGACGTCCTGGGCGCAGGCCGCCGCGTTGGCCGCGTTGCGGGAGCCGCTGCCGCCCATGTTGCCGTCGATGAGGGTGGCGAGGTGGTACTCGACCTTCAGCTTCCCGCCGTCCGTCAGCTCGTGGATCGTGGGCCGGTACGCCGTCTCGAAGGCCTTGCAGGCCGGGCAGCGGAAGTCCTCCCACACCGTGAGCGTGGCCTTCGCGCCGTCCTTGCCGACCGGGATCGCGAGGGCGTCCTCGCCCTGGGCCCCCGAGGGCGCCACGACCGGGCCCGACTTGTCGCTGCTGTCGTCCTTGCCGGAGTTCGCGGCGACGACGCCGATCACCGCGGCCAACCCCAGGACGCAGACGACGCTCGCGCCGACGATCAGTGTGCGCCGCCGCCGCTCGGCCGTCTTCTGCTTCTCGCGCTCCGCTGCCAGCCGCTCCCGGGCAGTGCGCTTTCCGTCACGATTCTTCTCGCTCACACCCCCAGAACGAACCGGGGAGGCGCATTGCGCCTCCCCGGTCCCAGGTCCACCCGTTCGGGTGACCGGTGTTCTCCTCACGCCTGGCGGCGCACGCCCTTCGCCAGGTCGCCCGCGAGCGCGCGGACCGCCTCGACGCCGGCCGCCTCGTCCGGCGCGTCCAGCATCCGCTTGACGAAGGCCGAGCCGACGATCACGCCGTCGGCGAAGCCGGCCACCTCCGCGGCCTGCCGGGCGTCCGAGACGCCGAGGCCGACGCAGACCGGCAGGCCCGAGCCGGTGGCCCGGGTGCGCTCCACCAGGTCGTGGGCCTGCGCGCCGACCGACTCCCGGGTGCCGGTGACGCCCATCAGCGAGGCGGCGTAGACGAAGCCGCTGCCCGCCTCGGTGATCTGCGCGAGCCGCGCGGCGCGGCTGCTCGGCGCGACGACGAAGACGGTCGCGAGGCCGTGCTTGTCGGCGTGCTCCCTCCACAGGGCCGACTCCTGCACCGGCAGGTCGGGCAGGATGCAGCCCGCTCCGCCGGCCTCCGCGAGTTCGGCGGTGAACCGCTCGACGCCGTAGCGGTCGATGGGGTTCCAGTACGTCATGACGAGGATCGGCCTGCCGGTGGCCTCGAACGCCTCACGGACCGTGCGCATGACGTCCGCGATGCGCACCCCGCCGCGCAGGGCGATGTCGTCGGCGGTCTGGATGACCGGCCCGTCGAGGACCGGGTCGCTGTGCGGCAGTCCGACCTCGACCACGTCGGCGCCGCCGTCCAGGACGGCCTTGATCGCCTCGATGCCGCCGTCCACCGTCGGGAACCCGGCCGGGAGGTAGGCGATGAGCGCGGCGCGGTCCTCGGCCTTCGCGGCGGCGAGGGTGTCCGACAGCAGCTGAATGTTCCCGCTCACTTGGCGTCCCCCTCGATCTCCGCGGTGTCGGCCGCGTCGGCGGCGACCTCGGCGTCGGTGTCGTACAGCCCGAAGTAGCGGGCTGCCGTGTCCATGTCCTTGTCGCCGCGACCGGACAGGTTCACGACGATGAGCCCGTCCGGGCCGAGTTCCCTGCCGACCTCCAGCGCGCCGGCCAGCGCGTGCGCGCTCTCGATGGCCGGGATGACGCCCTCGGTGCGCGACAGCAGACGCAGGGCCTGCATGGCCGCGTCGTCGGTGACCGCGCGGTACTCGCCGCGGCCGGTGTCCTTGAGGTAGGAGTGCTCGGGGCCGATGCCAGGGTAGTCGAGGCCCGCCGAGATGGAGTACGGCTCGGTGATCTGGCCCTCGTCGTCCTGCAGGACGTAGGAGCGCGAGCCGTGCAGGATGCCGGGCTCGCCCGCGGTCAGGGTCGCCGCGTGCTCGCCGGTGTCGATGCCGTGCCCGGCCGGCTCGCAGCCGATCAGGCGCACGCCGGCGTCGGGGATGAAGGCGTGGAAGAGGCCGATGGCGTTGGAGCCGCCGCCGACGCAGGCGACGGCCGCGTCGGGCAGGCGTCCGGCGCGCTCCAGGATCTGCCGCCGGGCCTCGACGCCGATGACCCGGTGGAAGTCGCGGACCATGGCCGGGAAGGGGTGGGGTCCCGCGACCGTGCCGAAGAGGTAGTGCGTGCGGTCGACGTTGGCGACCCAGTCGCGGAACGCCTCGTTGATGGCGTCCTTCAGGGTGCGGCTGCCGGACTTCACGGCGACGACCTCGGCGCCCAGCATGCGCATGCGGGCCACGTTGAGGGCCTGCCGCTGGGTGTCGATCTCGCCCATGTAGATGGTGCACTCGAGCCCGAAGAGGGCGCAGGCGGTGGCCGTGGCGACGCCGTGCTGGCCCGCGCCGGTCTCGGCGATCACACGGGTCTTGCCCATGCGCCTGGTGAGCAGCGCCTGGCCGAGGACGTTGTTGATCTTGTGGGAGCCGGTGTGGTTGAGGTCCTCGCGCTTGAGGAACACCCGGGCGCCGCCGGCGTGCTCGGCGAACCTCGGCACCTCGGTGAGGGAGCTGGGGCGGCCGGTGTAGTGCACCAGCAGGTCGTCGAGCTCGCGCGCGAACTCGGGGTCGTGCTTGGCCTTGTCGTACTCGACGGCCACCTCGTCCACGGCGGCGACGAGGGCCTCCGGGATGAACTTGCCGCCGAACGCGCCGAAGTAGCCCTCGACGGTGGGGACCGAGCCGTCGGGGTCGGGAATGAAGAACTCGCTGGGCATGCGGAAACCTCACGGTGAGACGGTGTGATGTGCGGTCACGAAACGCCGTGGGGGCGGGATCGACGGACGGCTAACCGCCGTCGGCGGCCCGTCGCGCAGATCCCCGCGCCCCCAGGGGGCGCCGCTGCCATCGCATGCCGTTCACCTGGCCCGGCTCGTCGCCGATGACGTACCGGACCCGGCGGCCGTGCACCCGGCGGGCGGGCGCGCGGCAGCCACGGGGGCGGCAGCCGCGCGCGAGGCGGGCGTACCGGTCCGTGGCGGTCGCGGGGGTCGTCGGAGTCATCGGGGCAAGCCTAGCGGGAGATCAGCCCCGGCCGTGGCGCAGCGCGGGGTGCTCGCCCGCCGCCACCAGGTCGGCCACCGCGGTCTTGGGGTCGCGCCCGGTCACCAGGGACTCGCCGACGAGGACCGCGTCGGCGCCGGCGTTGGCGTACGCGATGAGGTCGTGCGGGCCGCGGACGCCGGACTCGGCGATCTTCACGATGTTCGCCGGGATCTCGGGGGCCACCCGCTCGAAGGTCCCCCGGTCGACCTCGAGGGTCTTGAGGTTGCGCGCGTTGACGCCGATCACCTTGGCGCCCGCGTCGACGGCGCGCTCGACCTCGTCCTCGTCGTGGACCTCGACGAGCGGGGTGAGGCCGATGGAGACGGCGCGCTCGATCAGCGACTCCAGGGCCGACTGCTCGAGAGCGGCCACGATGAGCAGCGCGAGGTCGGCGCCGTACGCGCGGGCCTCCCACAGCTGGTAGGAGGTGACGATGAAGTCCTTGCGCAGGACGGGGATGTCCACCCGGGCGCGGACCGCCTCGAGGTCGGCGAGCGAGCCGCCGAACCGGCGCTGTTCGGTGAGGACGGAGATGACCGCCGCGCCGCCCGCCTCGTAGTCGGCGGCGAGGCCGGCGGGGTCGGCGATCGCGGCCAGCGCGCCCTTGGACGGGCTGGAGCGCTTGACCTCGCAGATCACCTTGACGCCGTCGCCGCGCAGCGCCGCGACCCCGTCCTTGGCGGCGGGGGCCTTGGCCGCCAGCTCCTTGAGCTCGTCGAGGCTGACGCGCGCCTGCCGCTCCGCGAGGTCGGCACGGACTCCGTCGATGATCTCGTCGAGCACACTCACGCGAGCGGCCCCCTTCCGGCTGAGAGACGGTCGGCGCTTTTCGCGACCGAGGGAGAAACAGATGGTCACTCGATGGTATCCGGAGCGGGGCGATGGCCTCGCATCCGGTTGACGGCGGTCCCACTACCTGGACATCGCCCGGTAGATCAAGGGTGTAGCCAGCCGCCGAACGGCAGGTTCCGGACAACCGTGAAGACCAGCAGCAACGCGCCGAGCGTCCACAGCTGCACGGGGGTGGGGTCGACGCGCACGGGTCTGCCGCGCGCCGCGCGGACCACCCAGACGGTCCACACGACGGCGAAGCCGAGATAGGCGAGGACGGCCGGCGCGTTGTCGTGCAGGGCGGTCTGCAGATCGCCGTGCACGAACGCGTGCGCGCTGCGCAGACCTCCGCAGCCGGGGCAGTACAGGCCGGTGTAGCGCAGCAGCGGACAGGCCGGGTAGTGGCCGGGCTCGTTGGGGTCGACGGCCCCGACGTAGGCGAAGGCCCCGGCGACGGCCGCGAGGATGCCGGCGGGCACGGCCAGGCGTCCCAGGACGGTGGTCGTCGTGCTGCGGCTGTCGGCGTTCACGATGCGCATTGTGCCCCTCCGCGGCCGCACGCGCGCGTGGGGCGCGGCCGGGCATGCGTGAGGGGCGGCCGGTCGTCTGCCGGCCGCCCCTCAGCGAAACGGGTCGCTCAGCCCTCGGCGCCCGCGGGCTCGCGGGTGGCCGTGACCTGGTGCACCGGCTGGGCCGCGGCCTTCGGCCGGCCGAGGCCCGCCGCCCGCATCGCCAGGCCGACGAAGCCGGAGAGCGCCACGATCGCCATGCCGGCCCAGAAGCCGAGCGGCTCGGCCATCACCATGAACGCGCCCGCGACGGTGAACCCGATGATGGCGATGG
This sequence comes from Streptomyces sp. NPDC001027, assembly GCF_040299045.1. Classification (NCBI taxonomy): domain Bacteria; kingdom Bacillati; phylum Actinomycetota; class Actinomycetes; order Kitasatosporales; family Streptomycetaceae; genus Streptomyces; species Streptomyces sp. NPDC001027. The sequence goes on along the minus strand of NZ_JBEPBI010000069.1, from coordinate 15,849 downwards.
TGACACCGGTCCAGGCGGCCGGGGTGTGTCCGTGGCTGCTGCCCGCCATGACTTGCTCCTCATTGCTGTCTCTGTGTCCGTCCGAGCCGGACGCTCGTCGTCCATTGTCCCGTACGCGCACGCCCGGCGGACGCGGGGGTTGGGATCCGGTCGCGTCTGATGCGCCACATCGGCGGCCGGGGACGGCGACCTGGTCAGGGGCCTGTCAGGCGGGGTCGGCGCCGGTCGGGTCCTCGCCCCGGTCCAGGGCCTTCCACATCTCCTCGGGCCGGTCGGGGTCGGCGGGCCTGGCGGCGCGCCGGGGGCGGGGGGCGCCGTCGCGTTCGTAGCGGCCCGACATGGCGGGCCACCGGCGTCCGTAGCGCAGGGCGAGCAGGCCGGCGAGGAGGATCAGGGCGCCGCCCGCGGCCGCCGCGTAGGGCCAGGCGGTGTGGGTGAACGAGGCGACGGTGGCCGAGGTGTCGCCGGAGGCCTTGGCGGCCTGCTCGTCGAGCGCGGAGCCGTCGCTCGCGCCGAACAGGGCGGTGGCCATGATCCCGGCGCCGGACAGCGCGAGCAGCACGGAGACGGCGAGGCGGCCGGTGCGGCGGACGGCGAAGACGGCGACGAGCGCGGCGAGGCCCACTATGGCGAGCGCCGCGGGCACGCCCGTCACGTCGCTGCCCCTGGCGGTCAGCGGGAAGGCGCCGCCGGCCACCGTGGCCGTGCCCTGCGACCAGCGCTGCCGGGTGGACAGCAGGGCCACGGCCGCGCCCAGCGCGCCGAACAGCAGGGCGAGGGCGAGGCTGCGGCGGCCCGACCGGGCGGACGCGGTCTCGGAAGGGGGGTGAGGAGCAGCAGTCACGTACTCCACTATCGCCTGAACCCCGGGCGGTTCGTCACCCGGGGTTCAGTGAGACGCGTCCTATCGGGCGGCGGGCGTCTCGAGTCCGCCGGACTTCTTCTCAGGCGCTCGGGCCGCCGAGTCAGGCGCTCGGGCCGCCGAGGCGGTTGGCGGTGTGCACGGCGCGCAGGACGGCCGCCGCCTTGTTGCGGCATTCCTGGTCCTCGGCGACCGGATCGGAGTCGGCGACGATGCCCGCGCCGGCCTGGACGTAGGCGGTGCCGTCGCGCAGCAGGGCCGTGCGGATGGCGATGGCGGTGTCGGAGTCCCCGGCGAAGTCCAGGTAGCCCACGCAGCCGCCGTACAGGCCGCGTCGGGAGGGCTCCAGTTCGTCGATGATCTGCATGGCGCGCGGCTTGGGGGCGCCGGAGAGGGTGCCGGCGGGGAAGCAGGCGGTGAGGACGTCGAAGGCGGTGCGGCCGGCGGCGACCTGGCCGGTGACGGTGGAGACGATGTGCATCACGTGCGAGTACCGCTCGACGGACATGAAGTCGACGACCTCGACCGAGCCGGGCTCGCAGACCCGCCCCAGGTCGTTGCGGCCCAGGTCGACGAGCATGAGGTGCTCGGCGCGCTCCTTGGGGTCGGCGAGCAGCTCGTCGGCGAGGGCCTGGTCCTCCTGCGGGGTGGCGCCCCGATGCCGGGTGCCGGCGATGGGGTGGACCATGGCGCGTCCGTCCTCGACCTTGACCAGGGCCTCCGGGGAGGAGCCCACGACGTCGAAGCCGTCGAAGCGGAAGAGGTACATGTACGGGGAGGGGTTGGTGGCCCGCAGGACCCGGTAGACGTCCAGCGCGCTCGCGGTGCACGCCGTCTCGAAGCGCTGGGAGGGGACGACCTGGAAGGCCTCGCCCGCGCGGATGCGCTCCTTGACGTCCTCGACGGCCGCCCGGAAGTCGGGGCCGCCCCACAGGGCGGTGTACTCGGGCAGCTCCGAGGGCGGCAGGACGGCCGGCGGCTGGGCGACCGGGCGGGAGAGGTCGGCCTCCATGGCGTCCAGCCGGGCGACCGCGTCGGCGTGGGCCTCGTCGACGCCGGTGTCGAGGTCGTTGTGGTTGATCGCGTTGGCGATCAGCAGGACGGAGCCCTCCCAGTGGTCCATGACGGCGAGGTCGCTGGTGAGCAGCATCGTCAGCTCGGGCAGCTTCAGGTCGTCGCGCTCGCCGGGGCCGATCTTCTCCAGGCGGCGCACGATGTCGTAGCCGAGGTAGCCGACCATGCCGCCGGTGAAGGGCGGCAGGCCTTCCTGGTGGGGGGTGTGCAGGGTCTCGACGGTGGCGCGCAGCGCGGCGAGCGGGTCGCCCTCGTCGGGGACGCCGACGGGCGGGGCGCCGAGCCAGTGGGCCTGGCCGTCGCGTGCGGTGAGCGTGGCGGCGCTGCGGACGCCGACGAAGGAGTACCGGGACCAGGAGCGGCCGTTCTCCGCGGACTCCAGCAGGAAGGTGCCGGGGCGCTCGGCGGCGAGCTTGCGGTAGAGCGCGACCGGGGTGTCGCCGTCGGCGAGGAGCTTGCGGGTGACCGGGATGACCCGACGGTCGGTGGCCAGCTTGCGGAAGGTCTCGAGGTCCATGGCGGCTGACCTTACTGATCCGAGGCCGGGACGCCGGAATCGGCGCCCGCGGCGTCCTTCAGGAGCACGTCGGCCTCGAAGCAGGTGCGGGTGCCGGTGTGGCAGGCGGCGCCGGTCTGGTCGACCTGGACGAGCACGGTGTCGGCGTCGCAGTCGAGGGCGACGGACCTGACCTGCTGGACGTGGCCGGAGGTGTCGCCCTTGACCCAGTACTCGCGGCGGCTGCGCGACCAGTAGGTGCAGCGGCCGGTGGTGAGCGTGCGGTGCAGCGCCTCGTCGTCCATCCAGCCGAGCATGAGCACCTCACCGGTGTCGTACTGCTGGGCGATGGCGGGGACGAGCCCGTCGGGGCTGCGCTTGAGACGCGCGGCGATGTCGGGGTCCAGGCTGCTGGGCGTGGGCGTGCTGGTCATGCCTGCCATTGTGCCGCGCGCCACTGACGGTGACCGCGCGGTGTCCACTGGGCGGACCGTGCGCGGGGTCGTAGGCTGGCCGCATGTCCACTTTCGCGAAGCGTGAACGGCTCCTGCTGGCCGACCTCTTGGAGACCGCGGGCCCTGAGGCGCCCACGCTCTGCGAGGGCTGGCAGACCCGTGACCTGGCCGCGCACGTGGTGGTGCGCGAACGCCGTCCGGACGCCGCCGGGGGCATCCTGATCAAGCAGCTGGCGTCGCGGCTGGACCGGGTGATGGAGGAGTTCGCCGCGAAGCCGTACGGCGAGCTGATCCAGCTGATCCGCACGGGTCCGCCGCGTTTCTCCCCCTTCCAGCTCAAGCAGCTCGACGAGGCGTCGAACACCATCGAGTTCTATGTGCACACCGAGGACGTCCGCCGGGCGAGGCCCGACTGGTCCGCACGCGAGCTCGACCCGGTCTTCCAGGACGCGCTGTGGTCGCGGCTGGAGCGCACCGCGCGCCTGATGGGCCGCGGCGCCCCGACGGGCCTGGTCCTGCGCCGCCCGGACGGTCGTACGGCGGTCGCCAACCGGGGCACGCCGGTCGTGACGGCGACGGGTGAGCCGTCGGAGCTGCTGCTGTTCCTGTACGGGCGGCAGAGCGCCGCCGCGGTGGAGCTGGACGGCGAGAAGGAGGCGATCGACCGGCTGCACGGCGGCAAGCAGCTCGGCATCTGAGCGGCGCGGGCGGGAGGCCGGGCGTCGTCGGCCCGGCCTCCTGGCGCGAGGTCAGCGCGGCAGTTCGGCGCGGCGCAGGTGGGGCACGCTGAGGGCCACGACGCCGCCGAGGCCGCAGACCGCTGCGCTGACGACGAAGACGGGGCCGGCGCCCCAGGCTCCGACGGCCGCGGCCGACGCCGGCATGCTGAGCGGGGTGAGGCCGACGCTGACCAGACTGGAGACGGCGGTGACGCGGCCCAGGTAGGCCGGGTCGGCCTGGGTCTGCAGCAGGGCTCCGCACACGGCGCCGCTGAGCCCGGCGAGCAGTCCGATCAGCAGGGCCGTGCCGACGGCGGTGACGAGGGTGGGCGCGAACGCGAGGGCGCCGATGGCGACGGAGCCCGCCAGGATCGACCAGCCGGCCAGCCGTCCGGCGTGCGGGAGCCGTCCTCGCAGGGTCAGCAGCAGGGAGGCGGCGCCCGCGCCGACGCCGAATCCGGAGAGCACCCAGCCCATGCCGGCGGCGCCCCAGCCGCGTTCGTCGGCCAGCAGGGTCAGGCCCACGTTGAGGGGCCCGACGAAGCCCAGGTCGCCCAGGGCGATGGCCAGCAGCAGCGGGGCGAGGACGCGGTGGCGGCGCACGTACCGCAGGCCGGCCCGCAGATCGCTCCAGGCGGTGTCGCCGGCGGCCGCCCTGTCGTCGGCGGGCAGCTTGCCGACGCGCACGGCGCACAGCAGCGGCACCGAGACCGCTATGAGCACTCCGGCCAGGGCGAACGCGGCGGCCGCGCCGCCCACCGCCACGCCGAGACCGCCGAGCGGCCCGCCGACGACGCTCGCGAAGCGGATGGCGAGGCCGCGCATGCCCTGGACGCGCGCGAGCTGCCCGCGGCTCGTCACGCGCGCGGGGAGCGCGCCCACGGCCGGCATGAAGACGGCGTCGACGGCGCCGAAGACCAGGGCGAGCAGGGCGAGCGGCCACAGACCGGGAGTCGTCGTGTACAGCAGCGCGGCCACCGCGAGGACGGCCGCGCAGCGCACGGCGTCGCTGCCGATGACGACCCGGCGCGGTCCCAGCCGGTCGGCGATCACTCCCCCGCCCAGCATCAGCAGGGCCCGCGGCACGGCGCTCGCCGTCATCACCAGCCCGGCCTGTGCGGCGGTGCCGCTCTGCACGGCGGCCCACGACAGGGCGATGTAGTAGACGCTGTCGCCGACCATGGACGCGGTGTAGGCGGTGAGCCAGCGCAGCACGTTGGGGTCGCGGTGGGCGGCGAGGTCGGGGGCGGTGCGCTGGACGGTCTCGTGCGTGGCGGTGGTCACCGGCAGCCTCTCTCCCACGGGAGCGGACACGGATTCGGGCACGGGCGCGGGCACGGCGGCGGACGCGGAGGCGGGTCCGGGGGCGGACGGGGGTCGGGGCGCCGGATCAGACACGGAACGGGAACGAGTACGTGTACACCGAGACGGTCTCGCGGCCCCGGGAGGCCTCGGAACCCTCACCGGCACCTGCGGCCTCGGCGGCGTCCGCGGCCCTGCCCCGCTCTTCGTACCTGCGCAGGAGCGCGAGCATCTCGGCGTTGAGCTCCGCCAGTTCGTCCGGGGTGAGACGCAGGATGGACTCGGAGGACTCGGCGCTGCGGTTCCACTCGGCGCCCCAGTGGGCCCGCTCGTCGAGCCAGCGCCGGTACATGTCCATGCGGTCCTCGGCGAAGAGCCGGCTGGCCGCGGTGTGCGCGGCCGCCTTCTCGGGGGCGTCGCGGAAGTCCTCGTCGCGGATGCTCACGCCGTCGGAGGAGAGCCGCCACCAGCGCTCGCGGCCGTCCGCGCTCTGCGGTTCGGCCTCCTCGATGAGCCCGTGCTCGGCGAGCTTGCGCAGGTGGTAGCTGACGAGCGAGACGGCCTCGCCGACCTGGTCGGCGAGGTGGGAGGCGGTGGCGACTCGGGCGACGGTCAGCCCGCGGTACAGCTGCATCCGCAACGGGTGGGCGAGCGCCTTCAGCGTGCCCAGGTCCGTGATCCGGCGATTGCGTTCCCTGCCTGTCATGTCCCCAACGGTAGACAGGAAAGAATAGTTGCACAATATATTTTGCGCAACTTCTCCTTCCTTTCTTGCCACGAGTAAGCCCCGGCCGCCTGGCGACCGGGGCTTACCGTGGGTCAGGAGCGCCGCGCGTCCGGGCGCGCGTCCGTCTGCGTCACCGCACCGGGTGACCCGCCTCGCGCAAGGTCTGCTTGACCTCGCCGATCCGCAGGTCGCCGAAGTGGAAGACCGACGCCGCAAGCACCGCGTCCGCGCCCGCCTCGACGGCCGGCGAGAAGTCCGTGAGCTTGCCGGCGCCGCCGGAGGCGATCACCGGGACCGTCACGTGCCGCCGCACCGCGGCGATCATCTCCAGGTCGTAGCCGTCCTTCGTGCCGTCCGCGTCCATCGAGTTCAGCAGGATCTCGCCCGCGCCCAACTCCGCCGCCCGGTGCGCCCACTCGACGGCGTCGATGCCGGTGCCCTGGCGGCCGCCGTGCGTCGTCACCTCGAAGGAGCCCGACTCCGTGCGCCGGGCGTCCACCGACAGGACCAGCACCTGCCGCCCGAACCGCTCGGCGATCTCCCGGATCAGCTCCGGGCGGGCGATCGCGGCGGTGTTGACGCCCACCTTGTCGGCGCCGGCGCGCAGCAGCTTGTCGACGTCCTCCGGGGTGCGCACCCCGCCGCCCACGGTCAGCGGGATGAACACCTGCTCGGCGGTGCGGCGCACCACGTCGTACGTGGTCTCGCGGTTGCCGGAGGACGCGGTGATGTCCAGGAACGTCAGCTCGTCGGCGCCCTCGGCGTCGTAGACCTTGGCCATCTCGACCGGGTCGCCCGCGTCGCGCAGGTTCTGGAAGTTGACGCCCTTGACCACCCGGCCGGCGTCCACGTCCAGGCAGGGGATGACTCGTACGGCCAGCGTCATGACGCGGGCACCTCCTCGTCGCCGCCCGAGCGGAACGCCTCGACCTCGACCTCGACGACCAGACTCGGGTCGACGAAGCCGGACACGATGACCATCGACGCGGCGGGCCGGACGGCGTCGAACAGCTCCTTGTGGGCGCGCCCGATGTCGTCGACGTCCCGCGCGTGGGTGAGGTACATGCGCGTGCGCACGACGTCGTCGCGGCCGAGCCCGAGCTTCTCCAGCGCGGCGAAGGCGACGTTGAAGGCGTTGACCGTCTGCTCGTACGGGCCCCCGGCGGCGATCTCGCCGTCCACCACGGAGGTGCAGCCGGAGACGAGCACCAGCCCGCTCGGCAGCTGCACCGCGCGGGAGTAGCCGAAGGCCTCCTCCCACGGTCCGCCGGACCCGATCCGACGCACCTCGCTCACCGCGCCACCGCTTCCAGGGCCTCTTCCAGGGTGAACGCCTTCGCGTACAGCGCCTTGCCGACGATCGAGCCCTCGACGCCGAGCGGGACGAGCTCGGCGATGGCCCGGAGGTCGTCCAGCGACGACACGCCGCCGGAGGCGACGACGGGCCGGTCGGTGACCGCGCAGACGTTCTTCAGGAGCTCGAGGTTGGGGCCCTGCAGGGTGCCGTCCTTGGCGATGTCGGTGACCACGTAGCGCGCGCAGCCCTCCCGGTCGAGGCGCGCCAGCGTCTCGTAGAGGTCGCCGCCGTCGCGGGTCCAGCCGCGGCCGCGCAGGGTCGTGCCGCGGACGTCCAGGCCGACCGCGATCCTGTCGCCGTGCTCGGCGATGACCTTGGCGACCCACTCGGGCGTCTCCAGGGCGGCCGTGCCCAGGTTCACGCGCGTGCAGCCGGTGGCCAGGGCGGCGGCGAGGGTGTCGTCGTCGCGGATGCCGCCGGAGAGCTCCACCTTGATGTCCATCGCCTTGGCGACCTCGGCGATCAGCGCGCGGTTGTCGCCGGTGCCGAACGCGGCGTCCAGGTCGACCAGGTGCAGCCACTCGGCGCCCGACCGCTGCCAGGCGAGGGCCGCGTCGAGCGGGGAGCCGTAGGAGGTCTCGGTCCCGGACTCGCCGTGCACCAGGCGGACGGCCTGGCCGTCGCGGACGTCGACGGCGGGGAGGAGTTCGAGCTTGCTCACAGTGTTCCGATCCAGTTGGTGAGGAGCTGGGCTCCGGCGTCGCCGGACTTCTCGGGGTGGAACTGCGTGGCCCACAGGGCGCCGTTCTCGACCGCGGCCACGAACGGCTCGCCGTGCGTCGCCCAGGTCACCCGGGGGGCGCGCATCGCGGGGTTGAGCACCTCCAGGGACCAGTCGTGGACGGCGTAGGAGTGCACGAAGTAGAAACGGGCGTCCGCGTCGAGGCCGGCGAACAGCTGGGAGTCGGCCGGGGCGTCCACGGTGTTCCAGCCCATGTGCGGCACGACGTCGGCCTGCAGCGGCTCGACCGCGCCGGGCCACTCGTCGAGGCCCTCGGTCTCCACGCCGTGCTCGATGCCTCGCTCGAACAGGATCTGCATGCCGACGCAGATGCCCATCACCGGCCGGCCGCCGGACAGCCGGCGGCCGATGATCCAGTCGCCGCGAGCCTCCTTCAGGCCGCGCATGCAGGCGGCGAAGGCGCCGACGCCCGGCACCAGCAGTCCGTCGGCGTTCATCGCCGCGTCGAAGTCACGGGTGATCTCGACGTCCGCCCCCGTGCGCGCGAGGGCGCGCTCGGCTGAGCGGACGTTGCCGAAGCCGTAGTCGAAGACCACGACCTTCTTCGCGCTCTTCGTGTTCTTCGCGGTGCTCATGCCGTTCGCGGTGCTCAATTCCACACCTCCAGCCGCATCACACCGGCGACGAGGCACATCGCGGCCCCTATCGAGAGCAGCACGATCAGGCTCCTGGGCATCTGCTGCTTGACGAAGGAGTAGATGCCGCCGGCCAGGAAGAGGCCGACGACGATCAGGACGGTCGACAGTCCGGTCATGGCTTTACAGCGCGCCCTTCGTGGAGGGGAGGATGCCGGCCGCGCGCGGGTCGCGCTCACAGGCGTAGCGCAGGGCCCGGGCGAGCGCCTTGAACTGGCACTCCACGATGTGGTGCGCGTTGCGCCCGTAGGGCACGTGCACGTGCAGGGCGATCTGCGCCTGGGCGACGAAGGACTCCAGGATGTGCCGGGTCATCGTCGTGTCGTACTCGCCGATCATCGGCGCCATGTTCTCGGGCTCGGTGTGCACGAGGTAGGGGCGGCCGGAGAGGTCGACGGTGACCTGGGCGAGGGACTCGTCCAGCGGGACCGTGCAGTTGCCGAAGCGGTAGATCCCCACCTTGTCGCCGAGGGCCTGCTTGAAGGCGGCGCCCAGCGCGAGGGCGGTGTCCTCGATGGTGTGGTGCGAGTCGATGTGCAGGTCGCCGTCGGTCTTCACGGTCAGGTCGAACAGGCCGTGCCGTCCGAGCTGGTCGAGCATGTGGTCGTAGAAGCCGACGCCGGTCGACACGTCGACCTTGCCGGTGCCGTCGAGGTCGACCTCGACGAGGACCGAGGTCTCCTTCGTGGTGCGCTCGATTCTTCCGACGCGGCCTTCGCGAGTCATGCGTTCGTCTCCTTCTTCAGTTCACGGACCGCGTCGAGGAACGCGTCGTTCTCTTCGGGGGTTCCGGCGGTGACCCGCAGCCAGCCGGGCACCCCGTTGTCCCGGACCAGGACGCCCCGGTCGAGGATCTGCCGCCACACCGCGTGGGCGTCGTCGAACCGCCCGAACTGCACGAAGTTGGCGTCGGACGGCGTGACCTCGTAGCCGGCCGCGAGCAGTTCGCCCACCAGGCGGTCCCGCTCCGACTTCAGCTGCTCGACGTACTTCAGCAGGGTGTCGGTGTGTTCGAGGGCGGCCAGCGCGGTCGCCTGGGTGACGGCCGACAGGTGGTAGGGCAGCCGGACCAACTGGACGGCGTCCACCACCGCCGGGTGCGCGGCGAGGTAGCCGAGGCGCAGTCCCGCCGCGCCGAAGGCCTTCGACATCGTGCGCGACACGACGAGGTGCGGCCGGCCCTCGATCAGCGGCAGCAGCGAGTCGCCGTGGCTGAACTCGATGTACGCCTCGTCGACCACGACGATCGACGGCTTCGCGGCCTGCGCGGCCTCGTACAGCGCGAGGACCGTCTCGGCCGGGACGGCGGTGCCGGTGGGGTTGTTGGGGGTGGTGACGAAGACGACGTCGGGGCGGTGCTCGGCGATCGCCTTCTCCGCGGCCGCGACGTCGACGGTGAAGTCGGCGTTGCGCGGCCCGGAGATCCATCCGGTCCCGGTGCCGCGGGCGATGAGCCCGTGCATCGAGTACGACGGCTCGAAGCCGATCGCCGTGCGGCCGGGTCCGCCGAAGGTCTGCAGCAGCTGCTGGAGGACCTCGTTGGAGCCGTTGGCGGCCCACACGTTGGCCGGGGCGACCTCGTGCCCCGCCGTGTCGGTGAGGTACTTCGCCAGCTGCGTCCGCAGCTCCACGGCGTCGCGGTCGGGGTACCGGTTGAGGTGGCGGGCCGCGTCGCGCACCCGCTCGGCGATCCGCTCGACCAGCGGCTCGGGCAGCGGGTAGGGGTTCTCGTTCGTGTTCAGCCGTACGGGCACGTCCAGCTGGGGCGCGCCGTAGGGGGACTTGCCGCGCAGCTCGTCCCGTACGGGGAGATCGTCGATTCCGAAGCTCACTTGGTCGTCGGCACCTTCCAGTCGAACCGCGCCTTGATCGCCGCCCCGTGGGCCGGCAGGTCCTCCGCCTCCGCCAGCGTCACCACGTGGTGCGCGACCTCGGCGAGCGCGTCGCGCGTGTAGTCGACGATGTGGATGCCGCGGAGGAAGGACTGCACGGACAGCCCGGAGGAGTGGCAGGCGCAGCCACCCGTCGGGAGGACGTGGTTGGAGCCGGCCGCGTAGTCGCCGAGCGAGACCGGCGCCCAGGGCCCGACGAAGATCGCGCCCGCGTTCCTCACCCGGTCGGCCACCGCGGCGGCGTCCGCCGTCTGGATCTCCAGGTGCTCCGCGCCGTAGGCGTCGACCACCCGCAGGCCCTCCTCGACGCCGTCGACCAGCACGATCGCCGACTGCCGGCCGGAGAGCGCCGGAACGATCCGGTCCTCGACGTGCTTGGTGGCCGCGACCTGCGGCTCCAGCTCCTCGGCCACCGCGTCCGCCAGCTCGACGGAGTCGGTGACCAGGACGGCGGCGGCCAGCGGGTCGTGTTCGGCCTGGCTGATCAGGTCGGCGGCGACGTGCACGGGGTCGGCCGTGGCGTCGGCGAGGACGGCGATCTCGGTCGGTCCCGCCTCGGCGTCGATGCCGATCTTGCCGGCGAAGTAGCGCTTGGCGGCCGCGACCCAGATGTTGCCGGGGCCGGTGACCATGTTCGCGGGCGCGCAGGACTCGGTGCCGTACGCGAACATCGCGACGGCGGTCGCGCCGCCGGCCGCGTACACCTCGTCCACGCCGAGCAGGGCGCACGCGGCGAGGATCGTCGGGTGGGGAAGCCCGCCGAACTCGGCCTGGGCGGGCGAGGCCAGGGCGATGGACTCGACGCCCGCCTCCTGCGCGGGCACCACGTTCATCACCACGGAGGACGGGTAGACCGAGCGGCCGCCGGGCGCGTACAGACCGACCCGGTCGACGGGCACCCACTTCTCGGTCACGGCGCCGCCGGGCACGACCTGGGTCGTGCGGGTCGTACGGCGCTGCTCGCGGTGGACGAGACGGGCGCGGCGGATGGACTCCTCCAGGGCGGCCCGCACGGCGGGGTCGAGCCCGTCCAGCGCGTCGGCGATCGCCCGCGCCGGGACGCGGACGGATTCCAGCCGCACCCCGTCGAACCGCTCGGCGAAGTCGATCAGCGCCGCGTCGCCCCGATGATGCACGGCCTCGCAGATCGGACGCACCTTCTCGAGGGCGGCCGAGACGTCGAAGTCGGCTCGGGGCAGCAGGTCGCGCAGGGCGGGTCCCTCGGGAAGGGCGTCGCCGCGCAGATCGATTCGGGAGATCACGTGGCCAATTCTCTCAGACCGGGATCGGGCGTCGTCCGCGCGTATCAATGGCTGATACAGACCGTGGCCGGAATCGGAAGATCGCCTTCACGCCGGGTGTTCGGGCGGTCACCCGGCGGGCAGAACAGCCGGGGGCGAGACCCATGAGTCACAAAGGGGGAACGGGTGACTGCGGTGACCGACGGCGCCGGTGACCTGCCGGACGACCTGACCGCGGCCGAGGCGGGCATGTGGCAGGCCTTCCGCAACGGCAGCGTGTACGACCTGAGCAGCGGGGACACGGTCGTCGACGATCCGCACGGGGGCCGTCCTTGGGGCGGGGCGCGGACCGTGCGGGCCCGGACGGTCGCCTGGCTGCTGCTGGACGGGCCGCCGGCGCTGGCCGGCCGGGTGGCCTCGCTGAAGCTGGCCGGCGTGCAGATCAGCGGCTCGCTGGATCTCGCGGGCGGCACGGTGGTGCCGTACGTGGAGATGAAGCGCTGCCGCTTCGAGCAGGACGTGCTGCTGCCGGAGGCGCGGTTCACGACCATACGGCTGGTGGACTGCTCCGTGCCGCGCCTGGAGGCGGCGCGGGTGCACACCGAGGGCGATCTGCACCTCCCGCGCTGCCGCTTCCACAACGGCGTGCGGCTCACCGACGCGCACATCGGAACGGACCTGCTGCTGAACCAGGCGATCGTCCACCGGGACCGCACCGGCCGCTCGATCGCCGCCGACGGCATGACGGTCGGCCAGGACCTCCAGGCCGAACTGCTCGAGTCGCACGGCGAGCTGAGCCTGCGCAGCGCCAAGATCGGCGTGTCGTTGAGTCTGCGCGGGGCGCGGCTGGTCAACCCGTACCGGCGGCTCGCGCTGAACGCGCCCCAGCTCACCGTGGAGCGTTCGCTGTACCTGACCCCGGCGGGCGTCGGCGGACACGCGCTGAGCGGCGTCACCCCGGCCCGCGGCACGCGGATCCAGCGTTTCGAGTGCCGGGGCGGGATACGCCTGGACGACGGCCGGTTCGGGGACGCGGTGGACCTGGAGCGGGCCCGGTTCGTCCTCACGGACGACCAGGAGCTGTCGCTGCGCCGGGTGCAGACGCCCGAGCTGCGCTTCCTGGGCGAGCAGCCGCTGCGCGGCAAGGTGGTCCTGTCCGGCGCCCGGGTGATCAATTTGGTGGACCGGGCGAGCGCCTGGCCGGGTCCGGGCGCGCTGCACATGGGCGGCTTCGCCTACGAGAACCTGGTGCCGCAGGGGCCGTTCCCGTTGACCGAGCGGTTGCGCTGGGTGGCCGCGGCGACGGCCGAGTACGCCCCGGAGCCCTACGAGCGGCTGGCGGCCGTGCTGCGGGGCGGCGGGGAGGACGAGGACGCGCGCGAGGTCCTGCTGGCCAAGCAGCGCCGTCGTCGCGAGACCCTGCCGCCGGCCGCGAAGCTCTGGGGCTACGCACAGGACTGGACGGTCGCCTACGGGTACCGTCCGGGCCGCGCGGCGGTGTGGATGGCGGTGCTGTGGGCGGCGAGCTCGCTGGCGTTCGCGCACGCGGCGCACCCGCCCGTCGACCGGCAGGGGCACCCGCCCTGGAACCCGGCGCTGTTCGCCCTCGACCTGCTGCTGCCGGTCATCGACCTCGGGCAGGTCGGCCAGTGGCAGCTCAGCGGCGGCTGGCAGTGGCTGTCGTCGGCGCTGGTCCTGCTCGGCTGGATCCTGGCGACGGCGGTGGCGGCGGGGGCGACGAGACTGCTGCGCCGGGGCTGACGGCCCTTGCTTCGAGGCTGACGGCTCCTGCCTCAACGCTGACGGGGCGTGCTTCGAGGCTGACGGGGCGTGCTCCGGGTTGACGTGGCGCTCGGGCAGAAAACCTGTTGCACGCACGCCCTTTACCATCCCTTGACCTGGGAGCGTACAACTTTCCACAGGTTGCGCGAACCCTCTGGCGGAATCTGAAGCCACGGCTTTTCAATGGTCGGCACCATGGCTCTGCTGCCCCCCTTCATCCGCGCCTCCCGGAGCTCCCGGCAGGCACGGAACGCCGCCCCCCACAGCGCCGCCGGGCTCCCCGCCGACGACGAGGTGCTCCTCGACGTGCCCGACGACCGGCTCGGTCCCGCGCTGGTCGCCGCCGCCCTCGGCGCCTACGCGCCCGCCGCCGAACTGCTGGCCCACACCAGGGAACGGGCCGAGTGGGAGTATCGCGACCGGTACGCGACCCGGCTCGCGGCCTTCGCCCGCTCCCGCCCGGAGTGGTTCGAGGACTGGCGCGCCGCCGCCCCGCGCGATCCCGACGTCCTGCTCGTCGCCGCCCAGCTCGCCGTGGCGCGGGCCTGGCAGTCGCCGGCCCGCGCCGAGCTGCTGCGCGAGGTGAGCCCGCTGATCACCGCCGCCGCGCAGAGCGACGTCCGCGACCCGGTGCCGTGGCGGATAGCCCTGGACCACGCCCGCGGCTCCCGGGCCGGGCACAAGTACTTCGGCGAGCTGTGGGCGGCCGCGGTGCGCCGCGCCCCGCACCACTACGGCTGCCATGTCGCCGCCAAGCGCTATCTGGCCGAGTCCTGGCACGGCTCCCACCGCGAGTGCTTCGACTTCGCCGACCGGGCCGCGCAGGACGCGCCGGCCGGCTCCCTCGTCCAGGCGCTGCCGTCCCGCGCGGCCTTCGCCTATCTCACCGACGGCTGCGGCCCCGAGGTGCCGCGCGAGCGGCTGGACGCGGCAGCCGACCGCGCCATCGCGCTCTCCGCGCGCTTCCCGGCCGCCGACCCGTGGCCCGCCGAGATCCGCAACGTGCTGACGTACGTCCTGGTGCGCCTGGACCGCCGCGACGACGCCCTCGCCCAGCTGCGGCTGATCGGCCCGTACGCCACCTCCTTCCCCTGGGGGCGGCTGTCGGACGACCCGCTCGGCCACTTCCTCGCCGTGCGCGAGGAGGTCCGCTCGGGGCCGTCCGAACGCCCCCCGTGGCAACCGGGTGACGGGCACGGCGGACGAGCCCGGCCGCTGGACCATTAGGCTTCTGCGTCGTGACCACCGTCCGTCTGCCGCTCTTCCCGCTGAACTCGGTGTTGTTCCCGGGACTCGTGCTCCCGCTCAACGTCTTCGAGGAGCGCTATCGCGCCATGATGCGCGATCTTCTGAAGACCCCCGAGGAAGAACCGCGCCGGTTCGCCGTCGTGGCCATCCGTGACGGCCACGAGGTGGCGCCCAGCGCCCGGGGGCTCCCCGACCGCACCGCGGTGACCGAGCGCGGCCCGGCCGCCGGGTTCGGCGACGACCCCGCGAGGACGTTCCACGGCGTGGGCTGCGTGGCCGACGCGGCGACGATCCGGGAGCGCGCCGACGGCACCTTCGAGGTGCTGGCGACGGGCACGACCCGCGTCAAGCTGCTGTCGGTGGACGCTTCGGGCCCCTTCCTGACGGCGGAGCTCGAAGAGCTGCCGGAGGAACCGGGCGACGAGGCGGGCGCCCTCGCCGAGGGCGTGCTGCGCGCCTTCCGCCAGTACCAGAAGCGGCTGGCGGGGGCCCGCGAGCGCTCGCTGGCCACCGGCGCGGACCTGCCGGACGACCCGTCCGTGGTGTCGTACCTGGTGGCGGCGGCGATGATGCTGGACGTCCCGAGCAAGCAGCGCCTGCTGCAGGCCCCCGACACGGCCTCGCGCCTGCGGGACGAGCTGACCGTGCTGCGCGCCGAGACGGCGATCATCCGCAGCCTGCCCTCACTGCCCGCGGCGGATCTGACCCGCGCCCCCACCAGTCTCAACTGAAGGCCCCATGGCGAAGAAGCCCAAGAAGCAGCAGCAGTCCGGCGGCACCCCCGCGACGGTGGCCCTGACAGCGGCGGGCGTGGACTACACCGTCCACGCCTACGACCACGACCCGAGCCACCCCTCCTACGGCGAGGAGGCGGCCGAGGCGATGGGCGTCTCCCCCGACCGCGTCTTCAAGACCCTGGTCGCGGACGTGGACGGAGCCCTCACCGTGGCGGTGGTCCCCGTCGCGGGCTCCCTCGACCTGAAGGCCCTGGCCTCGGCGGTGGGCGGCAAAAGGGCGGCGATGGCCGACCCGGTCCTGGCCGAACGCACCACGGGCTACGTCCGAGGCGGCATCTCCCCGCTGGGCCAGCGCAGGAAACTCCGCACGGTCCTGGACGCCTCGGCGACGCAGCACGCCACCATCTGCGTCTCGGCGGGCCGCCGAGGCCTGGAGATCGAACTCTCCCCCACAGACCTGACCGCCCAGACCACCGCCCTACTGGCCCCCATCGCCCGCCCCTGACCCCTCCAGCCCGTCCGCCTTCCAGCCCGTCCGGCGTTTGAGGACGAGGCCGTCCAGGCCGATCCCGCGACCCGG